>NZ_JBSFPX010000128.1:0-21804 GCF_053588415.1 Mycobacterium sp. NPDC003449 | reverse complement strand
GGGCGGACCACTGCCAGGGGTGTGCCCGCGGTTGGATCGGCGGCGCGGTCCTGGCGGTAGGAGGCCAGGATGTCGGGGTCGGTGACCACGACACCGTCGGGAAGTTCGGCGATCAAGACGCCGAGTATGTCTGCGCTCACCCGTCGATATTACGAGCAAGATTGTGACGAACTCGAAGAAAGTGCCGCGGTGCGAGGGAGCGCACGGCGGGCCCTGGTCGAATGCCGGATCCGGTCGTTGGTAGCTGGGCGGTCGATGTGTGGACGCCCCGACGGTGGGTCTCGCACCCGAACCGTCCCGGCTCGGCCTGGACCTCATCTTTCGCCGATCGTCCGGCCCGAACGCCGTCGCCGCCGACGATCGCCGCACCGTTACGACAGTTCGCCACAGCTCGGCCCCGTTGGCGTCACGGGCTCGTTTCCGGCCTCCCGTTGCCGGATTTGAATCGCCGTCATCCATCCCGTCGATCGGTTGTCCGCACGGCTGATCATGCGAAGCGATCCGAAACGCGAAGCGCGTTCGGTACCCCCTCGGCGTCCGGGCCCCGCGACCGGCGGCCGGTAATTCCGGCGACGCCACCGATCACCAGGGTGAGCACCGCCGCGACCACGAACGAGAGGATGGACGCACTCATCCACGGACGAGGGCTGAAGCCGATCAGTTGCGCGAGGTGCCCCCAGGCGCCGGCCCACCAACCGACCTGGCCCGGGTAGATCAACTGATAGGTGACGAAGCCCAGCACCCACGGCGCGAGCATCGGCCAGCGCGACGGTGAGTCGAGCGTCAGATTCCACCCACGTCGGCCGGAGAAGCAGAAATAGTCCACCGCCAGAACCGCGAACAGGGGTACGAACACCGAGCCGATAAGCGACAGGAAACTCGCGTACCCGTAGATGTTCACCGCCAACGCGAGCAGAGTGATCAGGACGCCGATCGCGACGGCCAGCAGCCGCCGGTCCCAGCGGGGCCGTAGATTCTGCGTCGATATCGTGGCCGAGTAGACGTTGGCGAACGACTGGTCCAGTTCTCGCAGCGCCAGCACCGCGAATGCGATCCCGCCGAGTGGCACCGCGATGAATGCGGCGAAGATCTGGGTCTCGTCGGCGGCAACGGTGACCAGGGCCAGCAACCCCAGTGCGTAGCAGGCGACCTGAGTCACGCCGTAGCCGACGAAGGCGCCGGTGAACGCGGCCGTGGAGCTGCGGGAATGTCGTGCGTAATCGGCGGCCATCGGCACCCAGGACACGGCGACCGCCACCGTGGTGTCGACCGCGATGCCGAAGCCCGACCACGTCCCCGCCGTCATCGAAGGCAGGGGCCGGTTGAGAAACTCGAAGAAGAGGTAGATCAGGGCGACCGCCACCGCCGCGGTGACGTATTTCCGGAGTACCCGGACGGCGCCCAGCGGGTAGAGCGACAGCACGGTAGTGATGACGCCGCCGGCCAGCACGAAGACCCACGCAGGCACGGCGGGCAGAACGGTGGACGCGGCCGTGGCGATGGTGACCAACTCGAATGTGCCCCAGCCGACCATCTGCAGGATATTCAGCGCCGTCGGCAAATAGGACACCCGCGCCCCGAGCAGGCCGCGCAACAACACCATGGCGGGTGCGCCCGTCTGGGCTCCGGGTATCGCCGATACCGCGATGGCGGCCGCTCCGAGCGCGGTGCCCACGATGGTGGCCAGCAGGGCGGCCATCAGCGACAGCTGCGGTGTGCCCGGTCCGTTTGGTTGGAGAACCACCGCAGCGCCGGTGAACCCGAGCAGACTCACCCCGAGGTTTCCCCACAGCCCCACCTGATCGAATACCCCCAACACGCGAGGGGCGGGTTCGACCAGGGTCGGTGCGACCTCGCGGTGCGATGCTCGACGACCGTCGAGGCGCAGCCGGCCAATCACACTCCACATCGGATTCTCTCCCTACGCCGGCATTATCCGGTCAGGTTCAGGCGGTCGGTGGCGAGACAGCCACCCTCTCAGCCCGGTGCACCCGAGCTCCCGCGTTTCACGTGCACCCGAATGTAGCGCATCGTGAATCGCACCGGGAGCGGCCTTCGGCCGTCCGTGCCCGCGGGGTAGCGGGGCAATGGCGGAATTGGTGGCCGCGCAGCCTATTCGGTGCCATCCTGGGCCGTGAAAGTGAATGTCCCGGATACCGACGAGGCGATCAAGTCGGCGTGACGCCGAGGCTCATGGGTGCGGATGAACTCGTCCTCCTGCACCGCCCAGCGGTCCCAGTGTGGTGCGTAGGACTCGCCGTCACGGCGCAGTGCCCGCCGTTTGCGGTCGGCGTCGTCGGCATCGACCCATACGGCCAGGTCTGCCAACGACCGGCTCGATGCGGTGAGGATCCCGACGCCCTCGACCACGAGGCGGGTCGTGGGCTCGACGACCTGCCACGTTCCCGGGATTCGGTTGGTCCAGTCCCATCGTCGCCAACGTCCGGGACGCCCCTCGGCGCGGGGTTGGAGCAGCGCGGCCCGGGTGTGCTCGGTTGCCCATCGCAGACCATCCCACCCGGGATAGATGTCGTCCAGCCTGACCAACTCGCTGCCGGACCAGTTGCGGCACAGCTGCCCGGCCAACGTCGACTTGCCCGACCCGGAACGACCGTCGATGAGCACCGTGGTGGCAGCGGTCGAGGTCAGCCGGCGCACGAGGTCGTCGATCGGGCCGGACGTACCGCTCGCCGCATCCGCGGGCACCCCCATCCCCACAGCTCAACCCCTCCCGGCCGGGGCCCGCGCCATGGAGGTGTCGAGCGACCCCGTCAGGTCGGCGTCGATCGATGGCGACGTACTCAGTACTTCGCCCTGCACGCGCCGCTCCCTACGTGATCCGGCCGGAACCCGGGTAGCGGACCGAGCCGTCATCAACGATACCAATCAGGACGCCGAAACTTCCGTCAGCGCGAACCCTTGTCGTCGTGAAGCCATGGCGAGCACCACTCATATTGTGTCCCAACCGGATCAGCACGGGAACTGCTGTGAGACATAACTATCGTTGAAGCCGGACATGAATCAAGCCGGCCCGTCCGCCGGCGTGCTGCACGGCGTCAGCCATTATTGTGGGCGGAGTAACCCACTCAATGGTGGTGATCAGCTCGTCGATGGTTCGGAGGCAAGGGATGACAACAATCCGCCGGGTGGCGGCGACGGCGACCGCGTGCCTTTCGGTGGCGCTGATAGCTGCGGCGGTGGCGCCCGATGCCGGGGCCACGCCGCCCGTCGGGGCGACTGCGGTGGTGCTGTCCAAACACACCACCGGGGGCAAGGACTACATCGTCTCCGACATCACTCTTGCCCCGGGGGGAAGTACCGGATGGCATACCCACCGCGGTGAGATCTACGGAATCGTCAAGGCGGGCCAGCTGACCCACTACTCCGCGGACTGCCGGCAGGACGGGTTGTACAACGCGGGCGACCCGATCACCGATCCCACCGGGGCCGACCACGTCCATCTGGCCCGAAATCTCGGTACAACGCCGGTGATCCTCGAGGTCACCTACCTCGACCCCGAGGGTGCCCCGACCTCGGACAGCGTGCCGAATCCGGGGTGCGACTTCGAATAGCCGCGCGGTTGCGTCAAACGGGCCGGCGGAAACGACCAGAACGGGATCTACGGAGGGACACTCATGCGTGTGGTGACGGTGGCAGTGGCAATGGTTGCCGCGTTATGCCTGATGCCGGTTTCAAGCGGGGCCATCGCCGGGGCGGACGCTCCCGGGCCGCTTGCCAAGTTGGTCGACGATGCGGCGCAGCGACTGCAGACCGCCGATCCGGTCGCCGCTACGAAATACCTCACGGGTGGCTCGGTCGACGACCCGGCCAGGGAGCAACAGGTGCTCGACTCGGTCGGCACGTTGGCGGCGACCAGACACGTCGAGCCGGGCTTCGTGCACGATGTCTTCCGGGATCAGATCGATGCCACCGATTCGTTGGAGCACAGCCGATTCGCGGGTTGGAAGATCAACCCCGGCCAAGCTCCGCGCTCGGCCCCCGACCTGTCGTCGTCTCGGGACGAGATCAATCAGCTCAACCAGTCGATCGTCGACGATATCGCCGAGCAGTGGAACGTCCTGCACGCGACGACATGCCCCGGCGACCTGGCGCAGGCCAAGACGGCCGTCTCGGATCAACGCCACCTTGACCCGCTTTATCGACAGGCTCTCGACTACGCACTGCATCGCTACTGTCACTGATCTCGGGGACCCGAACGGTCGGGCGGGCGGTCTGCTGCCCGGAGGATGAAGTAATGGGCTGACTGGCCCATAAATCTGAGAATCGCCCGGTCGCCGACTTGCCGGCAGTGGGGTTCTGCCGCCCAGAAGCGGTACCGCGGGTATCCTCGTGCCCAAATGGCTACAACGAACGACCCGGATTCGAGGGTATTCACGGCCAAGGGGCTGGCAACCCGTGAGCGCATCCTGCGAGCGGCGGCGAACGTGCTGCTCGCGGAGGGCTTGTCCGGCCTCAGCATGGACAAGGTGCGCGACGAGGCGTCGGTCGGCGGTTCGCAGATGGCCCACTACTTCATCGACCGCCAGGATCTGATCCGTGCGGTTGTGGGCCGGCAGATCGAAGGTGTGCTGGAGTTTCACCGGCAACCCAAAGTGGGCGGGCTGGACACCTTCGAGGACTGGGAACGTTGGGGCGAACTCAACCTACGGTATCTGCGCAAGATCGGTCACCGGGGAACCGCGACCTACCACGCGCTGGTGGGCCAGTTGGCGAAGTACGACGATGCGACCAAGAAGACGTTTGCCGACGGATACTGGCGTTGGGTGACTCTGCTCGAGGACTCCTTCGCCCGGATGAAAAGCCGCGGGGTGCTCCGCAAGACGGCTAACCCGCGAGAGCTCGCCCTGACGGTGGTGTGTCTGCACCAGGGCGGTGGCATGTTGACCAATGCGTACCGTGAGGAGTGGCCGCTCGTCGACGTCACCCGCTTTGTGGTCAATTATCTACGCCTCTTCGCCGCCGACCCCGACGAGCGCGTCCCGCGTCGGCCCCGCAAACCGCGTAAGCGCCGGAAGATCGTCGCGGTGACCGAGTCCGCCGCCGACACGCAGTACACCCGTAAAGGTGTGGCGACCCGGGCCCGCATCGTCGAAGGTGCGGCGGAGCTGATGTTCGAGCGTGGGGTCAGCGGTACGAGTCTCGACGACGTGCGAAAGGCGCTGGGCGTCAGCGGATCGCAGATCTCGCACTACTTCGCCGACAAACAGGAACTCACCCGCCGGGTCGTACAGGCACGCACCGCTTTCATCATGGCATTTCATCAGCAGCCGAAGCTCGGTCATCTCGACAGTCTCCAGTCGTTGCGGACATGGGCCGATCTGAACTGGACCGAGGCGGGGCCGGGTTATCTGCGCAACGGATGCGTGTACGGCTCGCTGACCGGAGAACTCCTCGAAGCCGATGATGCGACGCTGGACGTGCTCGCCGCGGGTTACGACCGCTGGCTGTCGGTGTTCGAGGACGGGTTGTGTGCGATGCGCGCTCGCGGTGATCTGGTGGCCGAGTCCGACCCCCGCCATCTCGCGGTCGCCTTGGTCGCGGCGCACCAGGGCGGCACCATGCTGACCCATGTGACCGGATCGCCCCAGCCGTTCCGCCTGGTGGCGGGTGCGGCCATCGACTACGTCGCGTCATTCGCTCCGACGGCAGGCAAACGGATCTCTCCGAGCCCTCGATCCAGAAGCGCCTCCTAGCTCCGGAGCATCGACTGGGCTGCCGCGCCCGGTCACGGAAGCGCGGAAAACCAGGCATGGACAATCTGGGTGTGATGGCCCAGAATACTGGGAGTATTGACCCATAAGTCGGCCTGACCTCGTGCGAGGGCCGGCTGGGCCCGTTTTTCGACCCCTCGGCCGATTGCCGGTCGGCCGGGCGACGCTCGTTCTGTCGAGCACCGACGCGGCGGATGGAGTGGCGGGTGACCCGAGGTGGAGTGGAAGGAAATCATCATGGGTCTGGCTTGGCAGCAGGGACCGCTTTCGCTGAAATCGGTGGGGCACTTCCTCACTCCGCAGCCGCTTCCGCGCCTGCTGTTCGCCGAACCGCTGCGGCGCAGGATGCGGGTGAGACTGGGCGACCTATGGGTCGCCGACAGCCAGAACGTCGTGCTGCTGCACGAGCCCGGCCGTTATCCGGTTGCCTACTTCCCACGCCGGGACATCTGCGAGCGCCTCCTGGTCGAGGAGGATGTCGTGACCCAACACGCCGACCTCGGGCCGACGAAGTGGTTTGGTGTGCGGACGGCGGACTGTGAAGTCAAACGTGCTGCCTGGCAATTCGATTCGCTACCCGAGTACGCCACCGTGTTGGCCGGATGCGTCGCGTTCGCCTGGCGGGCCATGGATGCGTTCTACGAAGAGGACGAACGCATCCTGGGACACGCCGCCGATGCCTACCACCGAATCGACGTCCGCTCGACCGCCAGGCATCTGGTGGTCCGGGATGGTGGCAGGGTGATCGCCGACACCAGCCGTCCAGTGGTGCTCTACGAATCCGGCTTTGCGCCCCGATGGTATGTGCACCGTCAGGACATCGACGAGTCCGCACTGCGACCCGACGACGGGCAGACCTTCTGCCCGTACAAGGGCCTGGCGAGCTACTACTCCGTCGGAGACCGGCGGCGGTCGGCGTGGTCCTACACCAACGCATGGACCGAGGCGGAGCGGGTGCGCAATCTGGTCTCGTTCGAGCCGGACAAGATCGACGTCTACCTCGACGATGAACGGTTGCACCTGGAACCGGGACAGACCGTCATCGCCCACGGAATCGACCGTGGACTCGATGCCGACGAACTCCTGCGCGACAGTCTGGCCTGGGCACCATCGATGAACGTCGACCATGCGCACACACAGAGTCAGATTCCGCCAACCGGAAAAGGAAGAAGTTGCGATGACAGCAGAGACAGCGCCCACAGCCGGATCGAATGACGGTGGCACCGGCCATGTTTACGACGCCATTGTGCTCGGCGGCGGACCGGTCGGCATCACTGCCGCGGATCGGGTGCACGCCGAAGGGCTGTCCGTCGCGCTCGTGGAGCGCGAGCTGGTCGGCGGTGAGTGCAACTACTGGGGCTGCGTTCCGAGCAAATCGCTGCTGCGGCCGGTGCTTGCCCTGGCCGACGCCAGGCACGTGGACGGTGCGCGCGAAGCCGTCAGCGGTTCCATCTCCGCGGCAGGAGTATTCGGACGACGCGATCGTTACGTGACCAACTGGGACGACAGCTCGTTGGTCGACGTGGTCGCGGGAATGGGGGTGGATCTCTTCCGGGGCCATGCACGCCTTGACGGTCCGCGCCGGGTGACGGTGGCGACGCCAGACCAGCGGACCGTCGTGCTGACCGCCCGTCATGCGGTGATCGTGTGCACCGGAAGTACCGCCGCCGTACCCGACATTCCCGGTGTCGCCGAGGCGAGGCCATGGACGAACCGGCGGGCCACCGACAGCAGTGCCGTCCCGCCCCGGCTGGCGGTCGTCGGCGGGGGCGGGGTGGGGGTCGAGATGGCCACCGCATGGCAGGGTCTCGGGGCGCAGGTCACTCTGCTGGCTCGCGGTGAAGGCCTGCTACCCAGGATGGAGCCTTTCGTCGGAGAGTTTGTCGACCGCGGGCTCGGCGAGGCCGGCGTAGAGGTCCGAACGGGGGTCGCGGTCACCGAACTTCACCGCCCGCAGGGCAGTGGCCCGGTCGGCGTCGTCCTGGACAGCGGCGACAAGATCGAGGTCGATGAGATCCTCTTCGCGACCGGCCGGGAGCCCAACACCGCCGACATCGGTCTCGACACCGTCGGACTGGTTCCGGGAGCGTGGATCGACGTCGAGGACAGCGGTGCGGCCCGCGGGATCGACGGACACTGGCTCTACGCCCTCGGTGACGCCAACCACAGAGCGCTTCTCACTCATCAGGGCAAGTACCAGGCGCGCATCGCGGGTGCGGTGATCGGTGCGCGTGCGCGCGGCAGGCAGCTGGACACCGGGATGTGGGGGGCGCACGTGGCGACGGCCGACCAGCTGGCAGTGCCACAGGCGTTCTTCACCGATCCCGAGGCCGGTTCGGTAGGACTCACCGCTGCGCAGGCCGAACAGCGCGGGCACCGGGTTCGGATCGTCGACGTCGATATGGGGCAGGCGGTTTCGGGGGCGAACTTCTACGCGGATGGCTATGCGGGGCGTGCCCGCATGGTGGTGGACCTGGACGGTGGCTACCTGCACGGTGTCACCTTCGTCGGACCCGGTGTCGTCGAGATGCTGCATTCGGCGACGATCGCGGTCGCGGGGCGGGTGCCGATCGAGCGGTTGTGGCATGCGGTGCCGTGCTTCCCCACCATCAGCGAGGTGTGGTTGCGGCTCCTTGAGGGCTATCGCGACGGGTCCTCATCGGCCGGGTGACCGGTCGGGGTTCTCTCGTCAATCGGCGAGGATGCCCGCCTTGCGCTGAACCGCTTTCAGCGCATCGGCCAGCGTCCAGAACGACAGCCCGAGGAGCGGCACGTCCTTCAGCAGGAACTCGCCGGTCAACGACAGTGCGGGGAAGCCACCGCCGGCCGGTTCGCCGACGCCCGGCGTGCTGAACAGGAAGCTGATCGTGGACAGGAAAAGCAGGATGGAGAGCAGACTCCCACCGATCGACAGTTTGGGGGCGATCGGCTTGATGGCCAGCAGGACTGCCGCGGCCAGTTCGAACACACCGAGCAGGGCGGAGAAGGTGTACTCCGGGAGGAAGCCGTAGAGCCAGCCCATGAACGGGCTGTTGGCCACCAGGGGAGCGATCTGGTGGGCTTCGAAGTCGGCGAACTTCAGGGCGCCGATCCATCCGATGACCAGGACGAGCCCGTAACGGCCCAGCACCGCGGCGATTCCGTCGATCGTCGAGATCTTGATGAAGCGCTCGACTCCGAGGCCGTTTGAGCGGAGGGTCATATCGACTCCTTGAGGTTCGTTCATGAGTGGTCGTCGGGTGGCACACCATGGCACCGTCGCGCGGCCCGCGGCGGGCCATTTTTTGGGTTGCATGGCCCACTATAGGGGCGATGGGCAGGGTGGCGTGATCGATGCGAGTTATCGGCGCGATCGATCGTGTTGATGTCTCGTCCGCTGTGTAAGCCGATGGAAGTATGGGATTGTCCACCCATTATTTAATGTGAATGACGAATACGGCCCGCGGCCCCGGCGCCCCGGCGGCGCTTTTTGAGGGTGTCTGCCAGTGCCTCGATAACGCCTTGCTGTGAATGCGCTGGGAATTTTGGGCCACCGTCGTCAACTCGGGGCAGAATGGGTTGTATGGCCCATAAGTGTGACGAACCTGCGCAGGTGATATCGGTCGTTCCCCGTGTGGTGGGATCGGGGAATTGATCGTGGACTTGCGGGAACTGAGAACTTTTGTCGCAGTAGTGGAGGAGGGGCGGTTCGCCGGCGCGGCGCAACGCCTGAATCTCAGCCAGCCGGCCATATCGCATACCATTCGCGGGCTGGAAAAGCAGTGCGGTGTCATGCTGCTCGAGCGCACCAGCTCCGGTGTCGTGACCACGGCGGCGGGCAAGTTGTTGATCTCCGAGGCGCGGGCGGTACTTGCCCGCTTCGAGCAGGCCGTTGCCGCGATGTCGCAGGGTTCGACCGAACGGCCACTCCGTCTCGGTATACCGTTCGGCTTGCCACCCGGTTTGCTCGGCGGAGCCTTGGCCCAGCTGGTCGCGACATACCCGGCGACGGCGATAGCGGTCCGTCAGCTGACCACGGCCCGGCAGATCGAGGCACTCGGTTCGGGAGGGCTGGACCTGGGCCTGGTCCGGCACCGGCCATCGCAATCCGATCTCGACGCGGTGCTGATCGCCGATGAATCCCTCGGGGCGATCCTCAGTGAATGCCAGTCGAACCGGTTGGGCCCGTCCGACGAGGTGCGCCTCGAGTCTTTGGCCGGACTGGGCCTGGACTGGCACGGGTTCCCGCGCGACAGCAGCCCGGCCTATTACGACGAACTGACGGCGATTCTGCGTAGTCACGGGCTGCGCATCGAACCGTCGACGGCAGACCACGAAGAGTTGGGTCCCGATGTGGCATACGCGAGCGTCAGTTTGGGGCGGTCATTCGGTCTGGCTCCCGCCAGCAGCCGGGGGCTGCTTCCACCGCCCGTCACGTGGCGCCGGCTGACCGGAGATCCGCTCCGGGTCCGAACATGGGCGGTGTGGCCGGCCGCTTCACGAAGGCGCGATCTCGGCCATCTGGTGGCGCTGCTGGAGGATGGCGTGCACACGACCCATCCGCTCGAACCCTGCGTCGCGCTCGGGGGAGACGGTTCGCGGCGGGTGTTGGCATCGTGACTGTGCGGCAGGCCGAACCCGTCGATTCCATCTGACTCCTCATGCTCACCCGGTGTGAGCCGATCCTGCGCCGATCCGGTGACCTGGTCCACAACGCCTGCGAAACCCCATCTTTCGTGGGCGTTATCGTGCAACGGTCATTGTTCGGGCCGACGCCTCGGCCGAGAAGTCAGGCGTGGCGGGCTCGTTGGGTGTGGCGTGCCACCCTGGCCCGGTTTCCGCACCCCGCCGAGCACCACTGACGGCGAGTATTGTTCTTGACGAAGAAATGCGCACAGTTCGGGGCCACACAGGGATACAACTGTTCCCATTCCGGGCTCTCGGCGAGTTCGATGGTGTGACGCGCGAGGACCGTGATCACCGCGTCGATGTAGGTGCCGCCCGACCAGACGTCGCGGTGCCGGGCGATCGAGCCGTTCCAGCGCAGCTCGGGCCACACGGCGGTCAGTGCGGAATCGCTGTTGATGATCGACGTGGCCGAACGTACGTCTCGGACCGGTGAGCGGCCGAAGGTTCGAGGATCCTGGGTATGCGACGCCGCGAGCGTACGGACCGCGTCGCGCAACGACACCAACCGTGCGACTGCGGCCGCGTCGAACGCATCGGTGCGGGCACGGTCGGGAGAGAGCTGCATACGGGCGGTGGTATCCCTGAGCCATCGGTTCCGGTCGACGGGCTCGCCGAGAAGGTCCTTGATCTCGCCGCGCCGCTCGACGGTGATCGTGTTCGCCAGTGCTATCGGCAGGGGCTGGTCGTCCCAAGGGGGAGGTGATGGCATCGTGATGGCTCCTCCAATCCCGGGCCGGTGGACTCCGCGAAGATCCGCTTACGTAACGGTACTCCTCAAATAGAGCATTAGCAGGCACCGTTACGAACGGTCCGGCCGCCCAAACTGTCCATCGCTACGCGTGCCGGTCGGGGTGAGCCGAGCGCGGAAACCGCACCGGCTCGCGCCGCCGCAGATGTGGTGGCGCGAGCCGGTCGGGTGGGTTCGCGTGCCGGAGATGTTCAGGAGATCGAGACCACCGGCCATTCGTTCTCCGTGCGGGCCAGGACGTTGAAGTAGTTCGTCATCACGTTGAGGGCCAGATTGGCTACCAACTCGCCGATTTCCTCTTCGGTCACCCCGGCTTCGATTGCGGCTTTGATCTCGGCTTCGTCCACATCACCGGCGTTTTCGGCGATCGACTGTGACAGGGCCAGCAGCGCCGTGACCCGCGGATCCGCTGAGCGGCCGTGACGGGCGGCGTCCAACTCGTCCGCGTCGAGCTTGGCCACATTGGCGCCGAGGTAGGTGTGCGCGGACAGGCAGTATTCGCAGCCGTTGAGTTGGGCCGTGGCGATCGCCAGCCGCTCCCGCACCGCGGGGTCGATCGTGCCTGCCGAGGTGGCGCCGGCCAGGGCCAGCCAGCTCCTCACCAGGGTCGGGCTGTTGACCATGACTTTCGCCATGTTGGGCACCGCGCCAAGGGATTTCTTGACCTCACGGAACAAGTCGGCGGTTTCACCGGTGGCGGTGTCGGGTTCAACGGGTGCGAAGTGGGTCATCGAAGTGCCTTCCTGAAGTGCTGTGCGGGTGATGCCGGCTCGTTCGCCGGTCACTTTCAACAAGCGTCCCGACTAATGAAAATAATCCCAGATACCGTTAGCAAAAATTTTTGCGTGCCGGTCCCCGCCGAATGTCACCGCGGCGGACACTCCATCGTGCGTGTGCGGTGCCGAGCTGGCAGGTCGTGGACCGCCGATGTCTGAATCCGGGTCATTCGCGAGCTTTATGGCAGGTGCTATTGCCGACGCCTGCGTCGATCACCCGACCCGGCCGACAGTCCTGCGAAACGGTGCCTTTCGGCAGTGTTGTTGCGGCAGAGGGTGTTTGTGCGTATCTCTGGCGGATGCGTGACCAGTGTGTCCAGCGACGACGAGGACTCGATGAAAGGACGGCGGAGTGACACAAGGCGAGAGGGTCGAATTCGACGCGGAGGGTGTCACACTGCGCGGCTTGTTCTTTCCCGCGGAGACGGGCGGCGAAGGGCCGGGGGTGGTGATGGCCCATGGCCTGGCGGGTGAGGTGACGCATTTCATCAGCGACCAGGCGGAGGCTTTCGCCGATGCGGGGATCAACACGTTGGTCTATGACCATCGCAACTGGGGTTGGTAGGACACCGCTCCAGGGGGTGCTCGCCACGAGACCGACCCCTTCCAGCAGGTTCGTGACTACCAGCATGCGGTGACCTACCTGCAACGCCGACCCGAGATCGATGCACGTCGGATCGGTGCGTGGGGAACGAGTCTGTCCGCGGGCCATGTTTTCGTACTCGGTGCCATCGATCGGCGGGTGCGGGTGGTCGTCGGGCAGATGCCGTTCACCAGTGGCAGCCGGACGGTGTACGACGTGATCAGGGGCGACATGCGCCAGGCGGCGCACGAGGGTTTCGCCGAGGAGCGGGTCGCCAGGGCATCCGGCGCATCGCCGGTCTACATCCCGATCGCCGCGGAGAATCCGTTGGAACACTCGGCATTACCGACTCCGGACTCCTATCAGTACTTCCTCGGGCCGAACGGCGTGGCGGCGCGCGATGCGCAGTTCGACAACCGCATCACCTCGCGCAGCCTCGAGCTGTGTTTCGGGTACGAGCCGGGACTGTATCTGCCCCGGCTCAGCCCGACTCCGGTGCTGATGATCGTCGCCATGCGTGACCAATTGACGGCCCCGGCCCTCGCGCTCGCGGCGTACGAATCGGCCTTGGAGCCCAAGCGTCTCCTCACCGTCGATTGCGGGCACTTCGACGCATATGCCGGACACTGGGCCGAACTGGTGACGTCGGCTTCGACCGAATTCTTCCTCGAACATCTCAAGTCGTAGGGAAGCGGCGGCCGCCGGGGTACCGTGATGAGGTCAGACCTGCATCGTCCGAGGTCCGCAGATGGAGTGGTTCACGGCACCCGAATACTGGTTGGCCAGGCAGGTGGTGCAGCGGGGGACCGCGGCGATCTACCTGATCGCCTTCGTCGCTGCCGCCCGGCAGTTCCGTGCGCTCCTGGGCGAGCACGGGCTGTCGCCGATACCCCGGTTCCTCGGCCGGAATTCGTTCCGGCACACCCCGAGTGTCTTCCATCTGCACTATTCCGACCGGTTCTGCGCCGCCGTGTGCTGGACCGGCGCGGCGATAGCGGCAGCGCTCGTCGCGGGCGTCGGGGACCTGGTGCCGCTGTGGGCGGCAATGCTGAGCTGGCTGCTGATCTGGGCGCTGTACCTGTCGATCGTCAACGTGGGTCAGGTCTGGTACTCGTTCGGCTGGGAGTCGCTGCTGCTGGAGGCCGGGTTCCTTGCGGTCTTTCTGGGCAACGACGACATCGCGCCGCCGATTCTGGTGCTGTTCCTGACGCGATGGCTGCTGTTCCGGGTCGAGTTCGGGGCCGGGTTGATCAAGATGCGCGGCGACCGCTGCTGGCGCAACCTCACCTGCCTGTACTACCACCACGAGACCCAGCCGATGCCCGGCCCGCTGAGCTGGTTCTTTCACCATCTGCCCAAGCCCATTCACCGAATCGAGGTGGCCGGTAACCACTTTGCCCAACTCGTGGTTCCGTTTGCATTGTTCGCGCCGCAGCCGGTGGCGGGGGTGGCCGGCGTGATCGTGATCGCCACCCAGCTCTGGCTGGTGCTGTCCGGTAACTTCGCGTGGCTGAACTGGGTGACGATCGTCCTGGCGTGCAGTGCGATCCCGGATTCGATGGTGGCGGCGGTGATGCCGGTGACGGCACCACCGCAGTTCGCGTCGACGCCGCCGTGGTTCGTCGCCGTGGTCGTGATGTTCACCGCGCTGGTCGTGTGCCTGAGCTACTGGCCGGTGCGCAATCTGGCGTCCAAGCGGCAACGAATGAACGCCTCGTACAACAGCTGTCACCTGGTCAACTCCTACGGGGCGTTCGGCGCGGTCGGGCGGGCCCGCGACGAGGTGGTGATCGAAGGAACCGGGGAGTCGACGTTGACCGAGCACACGGTG
This sequence comes from Mycobacterium sp. NPDC003449, assembly GCF_053588415.1. NCBI lineage: Bacteria > Bacillati > Actinomycetota > Actinomycetes > Mycobacteriales > Mycobacteriaceae > Mycobacterium > Mycobacterium sp. NPDC003449. Next base: position 7,466 of record NZ_JBSFPX010000128.1, on the reverse strand, counting down.
TGGCGGGAGTACGAGTTCAAGGGAAAGCCCGGCGATGTGCACCGCCGGCCGCGCCAGTTCGCGCCCTACCATCTGCGGCTGGACTGGCTCATGTGGTTCGCCGCGATCTCACCGTCCTATGCGCAGCCGTGGCTGCGGACCTTCCTGGAGCGGCTGCTGCAGGGCGACGCGCCCACGCTGAATCTCCTGCGGCGCAACCCCTTCCCGGAAGCTCCACCACGATTCGTCCGGGCCCGGCTCTACCGTTACCGGTTCAGCACGCCGCACGAACTCCGCCGCGAACACGTGTGGTGGCATCGCACCCTGCTCGGTGACTACGTCCCACCGCTGGCACTGCGCGGAGCGCGGGACAGGCACCGTCAGGCGCATCCGCTCTGACCTGGCGACTATCCGGCGGTGCGGGGTATCAGCTCGTCCTGGACGAACTGCGCGAGGATCTCCTTCATCGCCGATACGGTCATGTTCGGCGCTCCGGTGAGTACCTGGATCGCGACACCGTCGGTCAATGCCGTCAACCGGTGCGCGACGGTCTCCGGATCGATGTCGGTGCGGAAGATGCCTTGCCGTTGTCCGCGCGTGACGATGCGTCCGACCGCCTCGTGCCAGCGCGCGTAGTACGTGTTGTGGATCGGACGCAGTTCGGGACGAATGGTCGCCTCGGCCCAGAACTGCATCCAGATCGACCACTCGTCGCGCAACGGACCGACCCGCGGCAGCTGCATGTCGATGAGCTTGAGCAGCCGTTCGTGGGCGTTGTCGATCTTCTTCAGCTCGTCGCTCTGCCGGTCGAACGCGCGGTCCAAGGCGTGGCGCAGCGCCGCGGTGAGCACATCGCTCTTCCCGGGAAAGTAGTAGTGCACCGCCCCGGTGCTGGTTCCGACCACCGCGGCGATATCCGAGATGCGCACCGAGTGGTAACCGCGCTCGGCGATGAGCTGGGCGGCGGCGTCGAGAATGGCCGTGCGCCGGATGTCCTCGGTGAGCTGAGCGGTCACACATCCTCCCGAACTGCGATCTGGTGCTCGTCTGACGCCCCAATCAAATCACATCCCTCTGACTGACGCATCAGTCAGTGCGAGCAGGTCGTTGACCGTCTTCGTGCGGGGTTGAATTCAGTTTGCTCGCTGAGTCTAGTAGCTGGAGTTATTCGGTGAATAGCCGTGGCTGTTCGGTGTGAGCCCGGATGCGGTCCTTGACAGCTGTGGGGTGCGTCACGGTAGAACTGATCCATCAGTCAGATGGCGAAGAGGTGGTTTGGCGATGCGAAACGAGGGCGCCGAGGGCGGCGCGGCGCGGGTGCTGCGGCCCGATGTGCACAACGGGACGGTGGCAGTGATCACCGGCGGCGGAACCGGAATCGGGCGTGCGGTCGCGCTGGACCTGGCCCGTTGCGGCGCCGATGTGGTGATCTGCGGACGCCGCGAGGAGCCGCTGGAGAAAACGGCCACCGACATCGAGGCGCTGGGCGCCCGGGCGCTCGTGGTGCCCGCCGACATCCGCGACGAGGATCAGGTGACCGCCCTGGTGGACCGGGCGCTCGGCGAGTTCGGCCGGATCGACACCCTGGTCAACAATGCCGGTGGGCAGTTCGCCGCCCCCGCCGAAGAGATCACCAGCAAGGGCTGGCGGGCCGTGCACCGACTGGCGGTCGACGCGACGTGGGCGGTGACCCGCGAGGTCGCGGTGCGCGCCATGATCCCGCAGCGGTCGGGGTCGATCTTCTTCATGGCGTTCTCGCCGCGTCGCGGCATCGCCTCGATGGTGCACGCCACCTCGGCGCGGGCCGCCCTGGAGAACCTCGCGGCCGGCCTCTCGCTGGAATGGAGCCGGTTCGGAATCCGCACGGTATGTATCGCGCCGGGCACCATCGTCACCGAGGGCATGGAGGACAACTACACCGAGGCCGCCCGCGCCGAATGGGAGGCGGCCGTGCCCCTCGGCCGGCTCGGGACCGCCGAGGAGGTGTCGGGGGTGATCGCGTTCCTGGCCTCGCCCGCGGGCAGCTACGTCACCGGCACCACGATCGTGATCGACGGCGGGTCTGACGCCTGGGGTGCCGGGCACCCCGCGCCCCGGCCGGAGGCCGGCCGGTGAGCGGCCCCCGTGACCTGACGGCCCTCTTCGACCCGAAAACCGTTGCGGTGCTGGGTGCCAGCAATGACGAGACCAAGTACGGCAACTGGCTGAGCGTGCAGGCGCTACGGATGACCGAGCACCGCGCCGTGCATCTGGTCAACCGTCGAGGCGAGTCGGTCCTGGGCCGGCCGCCGGTGCGCAACCTCACCGAAGTGGACGAACCGGTGGACCTGGTCGTCGTCACGGTGCCCGCCCACGGCTTCGAGGAGGCCGTAGACGATGCGCTGGCCGCCGGGGCCCGCGCGATCGTCGGTGTGACAGCCGGTTTCGCCGAACTCGGCGCCGAAGGGCGGGCGGTGCAGGACCGCATCGTCGAGCGGGTCCGCGCGGCCGGTGCGGTGCTGCTCGGGCCGAACTGTCTCGGCGTGCTGGACTCGAGCACCTCGCTCACACTCGCGTCGAATCCGCTGCCGCCCGGCCGGATCGCGCTGCTGTCGCAGAGCGGGAACATGGCTCTCGAACTCAGCGGATTCCTCGCCGCGCGCGGACACGGCTTCTCCCGGTTCGTATCGCTGGGCAACCAGGCCGACCTGGCCGTGGCCGACGTGATCGAGTCCTGTGCTCACCACCCCGAAACCGATCTGATCGCGGTGTACTGCGAGGACTTCGGCGACGGCCGGGCCTTCGTCTCGGCCGCCGCCGCGGCGGCCGCGGCCGGAAAACCCGTGGTGCTGTTGACCGTCGGCGGTAGCGAGGCCTCGATTCGGGGTGCGCAGTCTCACACCGGATCACTGACCTCCGACAGCGCCGTGATCGACGCGGCCTGCCACGCGGCGGGCGTGTACCGGGTCGCCAGCCCACGACAGCTGGCCGACACCGCGGTGACCCTGTTGAGCTATTGCGCCGCGGCGGTGCAACGGGTCGGCGTGATCGCGGACGGCGGGGGACACGCAGGCGTGGCGTCCGACCTCGTGGAGGCCACCGGGCTGAACGTGCCGGAGTTCAGCACCGACGTGCGGGCCGCACTGCGGGCCAGGCTCACCCCGTCGGCCGGGGTCGGCAATCCCGTCGACCTGGCCGGGGCCGGCGAACAGGACATCACCTCGTTCGTCTCGGTGCTCGACACCGTGCTGAGCAGCCCCGCCATCGACTCGGTCCTGGTGACCGGGTACTTCGGCGGGTACGGCGGCTACGGAGAAGGGCTGGCCCGCGCCGAGGTCGAGGCCGCGGGCGCGATGGCCGATGTCGCACGCCGCCACGGCAAGCCCGTCGTCGTGCACACCATGCACTCCGGCAGCGAGGCCGCCAACGTCCTCGCCGCACAGGGGGTTCCGGTGTTCTCCGCGGTCGAGGACGCCGCGGGCACCCTGGCCACCCTGCATCGCGGCACGACGCCGAGGCCGCTGCCCGAACTGCCGGTGCGGCCGGACAACCCGGTCACCGGGGCCGGCTACTGGGATGCCCGTGAGCTGTTCCGCGCCGCCGGGCTGGCCTTCCCCGGCGCGCGGTTGGTCGCAGACGCCGGCGAAGCTGTCGCGGCAGCCCAGGACATCGGGTATCCGGTGGTGCTCAAGGCGATGGGCCTGCTGCACAAGTCCGACTCCGGCGGCGTCGCGCTGGGCCTGGCCGACGCAGATGACCTCGCCGCGGCGCTGACCCGGATGGCCGACACCCTGAACCCGTCCGGATTCTGCGTCGAGGCGATGGCCGACACCACCGACGGAGTCGAGTTGATCGTGGGCGTACAACGCGATCCACGTTTCGGGCCGGTCGCCATGGTCGGCCTCGGCGGTGTCTACACCGAGGTGCTCGCCGACGTCGCGTTCGCCCTGGCGCCCGTCGACCCGGCCACCGCCAGGGGACTGCTGGAGAACCTGCGGGCCGCCGCCCTGCTGCGCGGCGTCCGGGGCAGGCCCCCGGTGGACCTCGACTCGGCGGCCGCGGCCATCGCGGCGATCAGCCAGGTGGCGGTGGCGCATCCCGAGATCGCCGAACTGGAAATCAATCCGCTGCTCGCCACACCCCGCGGCACCCTCGGGCTCGACGCCCGCATCGTGCTGCACCGATGACCGGACAATACGCCCGATATCTGAAAGGAACTGCCAGGACATGGAATTCGCCTACACCCCGCGCCTGATCGAACTCAAGGACCGCGCGCGGACCCTCACCGAGAAGATCATCCCGTTCGAGGAGGAATGCGAACGCAACAACGGCCTGTGCGCCGAATCGCACGCCTCGATCAAGGCCGCGGTGCTCGATGCTGGCCTGCAGGCGATCAACACACCCACCGAATACGGCGGTGCCGGGCTCACGGTACTCGAACAGGTGGTGGTGCAGGACGAGCTGGGCAAGCTGACCAACGCGTTGTGGGACGCGGTGTGGCGCCCGGCCAACCCGCTGGCCCACGCCACGCCCGAGCAGCGCGAGCGCTACCTGATCCCGGGCGCCCGCGGCGACCGCCGCGACGCGGTCGCGATCTCCGAGGCCGACGCCGGGTCCGACTTCTCCGCCGCGAAAACCACTGCGACACCGGACGGCAACGGCGGCTACGTGATCAACGGTGAGAAGTGGTTCGTCACGGTCGGCGACGTCGCCGACTACCTGATCGTGCTCGCCCATGTTCAGCCCGAGAACGCCCCGACCATGTTCCTGGTCGACGTGGCGACCCCGGGTGTGCAGATCACCAAGATTCCCCGCTACACCCACACTTTCGTCTACGAGCACCCCGAATTCACCTTCACCGACGTCAAGGTCGGGCCCGAGGCCGTGCTCGGCGGCGTCGGCGCGGGCCTGGAGCTGACCCGCGACTGGTTCACCGAGGAGCGGTTGATGATCGGCGCCCGCACCATCGGCGCGGCCGAACGGGCCCTGACCCTGGCCGTGGACTGGGCCCGGGAGCGGGTGCAGGGCGGCGAACCGCTGATCAACCGGCAGCTCATCCAGGGCATGATCGCCGATTCGGTCGTCGACATCACCACCAACCGGGCGCTCACCCACCAGGTGGCGTGGGAGTTCGACAACGCCGACCTCGATGACGCCGACCAGCGAAAGACGCTGCACGCCAAGGCCGCGACGGTCAAGCTGGCCGCGTCCGAGGCGTCGAACCGGGTGGTCGACCGGGCCGTGCAGATCTTCGGCGGCCGGGGCTACATCCGTGACTACCCGGTCGAACGGCTGTGGCGTGAGCTGCGGGTCGACCGGATCTGGGAGGGTACCTCCGAGATCCAGCGTCTGGTCATCGCGAACGAGGCCAACAAGCGCGGCCTCACCAACCTGCTGTCCTTCCCGGTCCCGGCTGCGGCCCGGTAGCGACATGCCTGCCGAGAACAAGGGGACCGTCGAGGTTCACCGGGACGGCACCGTCGCCGTGGTGATGTTGCGACGCGAGCGCAAACGCAACGCGTTGTCCACGCACATGGAGTCCGAACTGTTGCGGGCGCTGCGCAGCCCGGAGGTCGAATCCAGCCGGGCGGTCGTCGTCACCGGCGGGCCCGAGGTGTTCTCGGCCGGGGCCGACGTGACCGAGCTGCGGGAGATGACCCCGCGGGCCATCGCCGAGTACTACCGCGGGTCGGGTTCGGTCTACGAAGTGTTCGCGAGCCTGCCGCAGCCGACCGTTGCGGCCATCACCGGCTACTGCCTGGGCGGCGGGCTCGAACTCGCGTTGGCCGCCGACATCAGGGTCGCCGACCCGGCAGCGGTTTTCGGATTCCCCGAGATCGGGATCGGGATCCTGCCGTCCTCGGGTGGGGTGACCCGGATGGTGCGGACGGCCGGCGCCGGCCGGACCCGAGACCTGGTGTTGCGGGGCCGCAGGTTCGACGCGGATCAGGCCGAACGGTGGGGGATCGTCAGCGAGGTCACCGGTCCCGGTGCCCACGTCGAGCAGGCCACCGCGATCGCCCGCGAGTTGGCCGAACGCACCCCGCTGGCGCTGCGCATCACCAAGCAGGTGCTCGACGTCAGCCTCGACGCGCCACGCGAAGCCGCGTTGCTCCTGGAGCAGCTCGCCTACGCCGTGCTCAACAACGCCCCCGAACAAGACTAGGAATGCCAGCGATATGAGCTCACTCGATGTGATGGACCGGCCGGCGCGGCGCGGCTTCCACGCGAAACTGCTGACCGCGTGCTGCGGCGGACCGTTCCTCGACGGCTACGTGATGAGCATCATCGGTGTCGCGATGCTCGGTGTGACCGGCGAGCTCAATCCGTCAACCGCCGAGGCCGGGCTGATCGGCGCGGCCTCGCTGATCGGTATCTTCTTCGGGGCCACCGTGTTCGGATTCCTCACCGACCGGCTGGGCCGCGAGAAGATGTACGCGCTCGACCTCGTGGTCCTGGTCGTGGCCTGTGCGCTGTGCGTGTTCATCCAGGCGCCATGGCAACTCATCGTGCTGCGCTTCGTGATCGGCGCCGCGATCGGCGCGGACTATCCGATCGCCACGTCGTTGCTCACCGAGTTCACGCCGTCGAAGAAACGTGGCGCGATGGTCGGGATGTCGGCGGTGGCCTGGTCGGCCGGTGCGGTGTTCGCCTACATCGTCGGCACGATTTTCGTCGGTGTCACGGGCGGGAACGACCAATGGAGGCTGCTGCTGGCGACCAGCGCGGTGCTCGGGGTGATCGTGATCCTGATGCGGCGGGGCATTCCCGAATCGCCCCGGTGGCTGCTGCAGCACGGGCGGGTCGCCGACGCCGAGGCGGTGGTGGAGAAGATCTACGGCACCAGAATCGATCTGAGCACGGTCGCGGTCGACGACCCGGCCCAGGACGCGGCCGGGCCGCGGGTCAGTCTCCGGAAGTACTTCCGCGGCCAGTACCTGCGCCGGTTGATCATGTGCAGCGCACTGTATCTGGCCGTCGTCACACCGCTGTACGCACTGCTGACCTTCCTACCCTCGATCCTCGCGGGGTTCTCGATCTCGGGTGAGGGGCCGATGGGGCTGATGGTCGAAACGGTGATCATCGGGCTCACCGTCGCCGGGTCGATTCCGGCGCTGTATCTGGTGGAGCGCTGGGGCCGGCGTCCGGTTGCGGTCATTCCGTTGGGCCTGATGATGATTCCGCTGGCCGGGCTGTGGCTGTGGGCGGATGGCTCGCTGTGGTTCGTGGTCGCCGCGTTCTGTGCGTACACGTTCATCTCCGGCGGCCCGAGCATCCTGGTGTGGATCTATCCGAATGAGTTGTTCCCCACCGAGTTCCGGGCCACGGCGGTCGGAATCGCCACCGCGGTCAGCCGCTTCGGTGCCGCCACCGGCACCTACCTGTTGCCGCTGAGCATCTCCTCGCTGGGCACCGGGACCACCATGCTGTTCGGTGCGATCCTCACCGCGGTGGCCTTTGTCGTCTGCCTGTTCATGTCTCCGGAGACCAAGGGTAAGTCCCTTGAG
>NZ_JBSFPX010000127.1:0-21840 GCF_053588415.1 Mycobacterium sp. NPDC003449 | reverse complement strand
CCCGGGAATGCGCATTCCGGGGTACCGCCGCGTCTGCTCGCGAGAGAAAAAGGGGGTGGCTCAGGCGCCGGCCATCGCGGGCAGCTGCGGCAGCACGGCCGGCTCGGCGGGCGCCATCTGCGAGTACAGCGCGGGCAGCGATGCCGCCACATCGAACGCGTTGAGATCGCCCGCGTAGTCGGCAATGTAGACCCGTTCGCCGTCCTGGCGCACGGCGACCGCAGCGGGCTGGGTGTGCACATCGATGCTGCCCAGCACGACGTTGGTCATCGTGCACAGCACGATGACACGGTCGTAGTCGACGACATAGGCCCTGGCGGCGTCGGGGGCCATCACCAGCTGGGTGGGCGCACCGCCCGCGGCGAGGGTCCCGACCACCGTGGCGGCGTCGACGTCGACGATGTGGACGAGACCGCGGTTGCGGCGGTCCGAGGTCAGCACGTAGGCGTTGCCGTCGGCGCCGAGCGCGAGATCGCGGATCGGTGCACCGATCCACACGGTGGCCTCGACCTGCGCGGTCTCGGCGTTGATGGCGACCAGCCGGCTGCCCCGCTCGTCGGAGGTGGCCGCGTAGATGCGCTTGCCGCTGCCGTCGATGTGCAGGGCGTCCAGGCTGAGACCCTCGCCGGTGGCGATGTCGATGGTGCCGACCCGTTCGGCCGTGGTGTCGATGACCGCGACGTCGATGCGGTCGTGGCCGCTGCGTCCGGCGAACACCCGCTTACCGTCCGGGCTGATGGCGAGTGCGGTCACGCTCAGCGCCAGGGGGTACTGCGCGAGCGTCGCCCCGGTGAGGGTGTCGACGACGACGATCGTGTCGCGGCCGGCCGTGGCCACGCTCACGTAGGCCCGGTCGTGGGCCGCGGCGACCGCGAACGGCTCGCCCTTGAGCCGGACCGAACCCACCACGCCGAGGGAGTGGGGGTTGATCACGGTGAGGCAGTCGGCGACCACGTTGGTCACGACGACGGTGTCGCGGTCGGCGTCGACGGCGATATCGCCGATCGGGCCCCGACCGACGTCCACCAGTCCCGCCACGTCGACGTCGTCGAGCACACCGTCGAACGTGACGCTGCCGGCGGTCGATTCCTCGACACCGCGATCGCGTCGCACGGCTTTGCCCAGCGCGCGCAGGAAATTCTTTGCCACAGGCATCGGGCTGGTCATCGGCACCTCCGCCGGCATAGTGATACCGGCACTAGATTTCCAGGGTCTGTCTGCGCCAGGACGGCGCGGTTACATCGAGTCTAGCGACGAAAATCGTCGTCCTTGACCGGTTCGGCAGCGAATCGGGGACATATCCCGAGCGTCTCTCAGACTGTGCTTAAGAAATTCTTCGTTATCGCTTCGTGACATCGAGTTGGCAACAGATTAACCGCAGGTAACCAGCCTGGACGCCGATATCGGCAATCGGATTTCAAGCGGCCGCCCATGGTTCTGCCAGTATCGGTTCTTACCATTTCCCGGAAAAGTGAGCGCTAGATCACACCGCGACACGGCAGCAAACTTTTTATCCGGTATCGGCAATGGACGCGCCCGCTAACCCCGCTCATCTGTGACCGCTGTGAAAGCTGAATAATTCCGAGACGGAAGTTCGCTGTGAGGCCGTCAATATCGGGTGCCCCGGGTGTCCCGGGTCACACCCGCACGGCGTCGGCAGGCAGTTTGAGCCCGAGTGCGGCCGCCGTTGCGGGGCCGACGACGCCATCCACCTTGAGGCCACCGGTGCGACGCTGGAAGTCGCGGACCGCGGCCTCGGTGCGCGGGCCGAAGACCCCGTCCACCTCGAGGGCGCCCGCGGACCCGGCCCGGACCGCGTTGAGCCTGCGCTGCAGCGCGGCCACCGCCGCCCCCTGCATCGGGCGGAACATCAGGATGTCGGCGTACTCCCCGACCGGCACGGCCGGGCGGGGGGTGGGGGCCGGTTTGGCGATGTCGCCGATCCGCGCCTGGACATCGGCCCGCAGGATGGTCATGTCGATGGCACCCGGATCCCACTTGCCCTGGGCGCGACCCGCGTACTCCTTGTGTCCGATGGTGCGCGCCGAGCTCTGCGCCAGCCGCCGGTTGATCGCCGCGCAGCACGACACCAGCGCGAAATATTGTGCGTCGGGCCAATTCTGGCGATGCGGGGCGGTCGGGCTGGTGCCGCTGTTGGCGCATTCGATGCCGATGAGATGCCAGTTCCCCATATTCGTCGGCACCCATGGATACATCCCGGCGCCGGCATGCCAGGCCACCCCGAGGGCCACCAGGGTGACCCTGCCGTCCCTGGCGATGTGCAGCTGCGCGAGCGGCCCGGCGAGATCCGGGCGACCCTCGGCGATGGATGCCGCAGTGGCCGTGTCGGATCCGGTGTGGTGCACCATCACGCCCCGGATGTCCTTGAAATCACCGTGCCCGCGGGTGCGCCAACCGGGGTACTCGGCGAGATCGATTCCCTCGGCGCGTAGTACGTCGGCCAACCAGACCGGGTCACCGGTCCACGGTCCCGTCTGCGGCACTGGTCGTCCTCTCGGTCGCAGCAAACCTTCGAAATTCCATGCTACCCGCGGTCGCCGACACCGGTTCCGATCGCGACGGGTCCACCAGACTGGTTACGGGTCAATGACTTTGCCCGGCAGTCGAGTCGCCTGATGGCGCCCGGCGCCCGGATTGGCCGTGACATCTTCCGGCAAATGTCCACAGCAGACGCCCACCGCTGCGGGCCAAACCCGTGCCGGCACGGTCCGGGTGTGCGAGCATCTGCCCATGAACCCGAACGACGATCCCGAGGCACGGATCCGCGAGCTGGAACAGCCGCTGGCCGAGGCGGCCAGCGCCTCCGAGCTCGGGACGGGTCGGGGTGCGGGGCGAACCCCACCACCGGCCTACGGCGCGTCGTTCCCGCCACCGCCGCCCGGGCCGCCCGCGCCGTGGCCGGCCTACCCCGACCCGCTCCCGCAGGCGCCGCGGCATCGTGCGGGCCGGTCCCTGCTGATCGCGCTCGGTGCCATCGTGGCGTTTCTGGTCGCGGGAGGGGTCGCCGCGTATGCGATGTTCACCGGCTCGGGCACCTCGGATGACGAGGCCAGCACCGCACCCCCGAGCCGCACGGCCGTTGCTCCGCCGACCCGGCGGACCCTGTCGCCGGCACCGACCACGGTGGCCCCCGGCGAGACGGTGATCGTCGCGGGCATCAACGAGAACCGCACCATCGAGTGCGACGCCAACACCATCACTGTCAGCGGAATCGAGAACACCGTGGAGATCACCGGAAACTGTGCGGGCCTGGTGGTTTCCGGCATCGAGAACGTCATCTCGATCGAATCCGCCGACACCATCGGGGTTTCGGGGTTCGAGAACAGGATCACCTACCACGCGGGTGAACCCGAGGTGGCCAATTCCGGTCAGTCGAACGTGGTCGAGCGGGGCTGACCGACCGCTAAAGACGCTCCAGGAACTCCTTGAGCAGACCGACCAGCGCACCCGGATTATCTTCGGGCACCCAGGCTTTGGCGTCGTCGACGTACTCCAGCCGGCCCAGCGGCAATGTCTCGGCGAGGCGGCGCGCACCTTCGGCCGGGAAGAACCGTTCCTCACGCGGCCAGACGACCAGGGCCTGCCCCCGGTACTCGGCCAGCCGCGCCGAGTACTCGGTCAGACAGGCCGGCGAGAGCCCCGCCAGAAAGCGTCGGAAGTCCTTGCGCACCAGCCTGTCACGCCGTAACGGGCGCAGATAGTCGGCCATCACATCCGGCGGGATGGGCCGCTTGGTGGCGCCACCGTAGGTGACCGGAAGACGCTGCAACGGCCGCCACCCGATGGCCACCGACTGCAGCAGGGCGGCCCCCGGCAGGGCGGAGAGCCGACCGAGGAGTTTGGTCGGCCAGGGATCGGAGTCGAATGCGTTGGTCGCCACCAGCACCAGTCCGGAGATCCGTTCCGGATGCTCGACGGCGACGACCTGGGCGATATCACCGCCGTAGCCGTTGCCCACCAGCACGGCCCGCTCGATTCCGAGCGCGTCGAGCAGATCGACGACGGTGCGCGCCAGCCCGGGCATGGTCAGATCGGCCCCGGGCAGCGCGGGCAGATGCGAGCCGAGCGGCAGATCGGGGGCGATGCACCGGACGCCCTCACCGAGGCCTTCCGCGATATGGCGCCACACCCGCCCGTGCGCGGCCAGACCGTGCAACAGCACGACCGGCGTGCCGCTGCCGCTCTCGCGCAGGCCGACGGGGCCGCACGGCAGCTCGACGAGCCGCCGCGAGGTCAGCAGGTCCATGGTGTGCCCCTCTCACATCGCCGGGCGAAAATTAATACAGACTGTATGCAAACACATGAAGACCAAAACAGCAATACATACAGCTTGTTAAAATTTCTCGGTGACCGAGGATCCACGCGACGGCCGTGAACAACGCAGCGAGGCCACCAGGGCCGCCCTGGTGGCCGCGGCCAGGGACCTGTTCGTCGAGCGCGGCTATGCGGCGGTGTCGACCGGCGATATCGCCCGCGCCGCCGCGGTCACCCGCAACGCCCTCTACTACCACTTCCCCACCAAGGAGGCGGTCTTCCGGGCGGTCTACGAGGATGTCGAACGCCGGCTGGCACAGCGGGTCATCCCGGCGGCGCTGGCCCAGCCGACCGCCCGAAGGCAACTCGAAGCGGGCATCGACGAATTCCTGGACGGCTGCCTCGATCCCGCGGTAGCCCGGATCAGCGTCCTGGAAGCCCCCGCGGCGCTCGGCTTCGCCCAGATGCGCGAGATCGACAATGCGAACTATCTGGGTGTGCTGCGCGACGGTGTGCGGGCCGCCGTCGATGCGGGCGAACTGCCCGGCCTTCCGGTCAACACGCTGGCCTCGATGCTGATCGGCGCCCTCGACGAGGCCGCGCTGCTCATCGCCGGCGCCGATGACCCGGCCACCGCGAGGGCCGAAGCCGACCTGGTGGCCCGGGCCATGGTGGCGGGCCTGTTCACCGGCTAGCTCACAGCACCTTCGACAGGAACTCCTGCAGCCGTGGATGTTTCGGGCTGTCGAACACCGCGCCCGGGGTGTCGTCCTCGACGATGTTGCCGTCGGCCATGAAGATCACCCGGGTCGCGACCTCCCGCGCGAAGCCCATCTCGTGGGTCACCACCACCATCGTCATCCCGCCCTCGGCCAGATCGCGCAGCACCTGCAGCACGTCGCCGACCATCTCCGGGTCGAGCGCACTGGTGGCCTCGTCGAACAGCATGATCGACGGGTTCATGGCCAGGGACCGGGCGATCGCGACCCGCTGCTTCTGCCCACCGGACAGTGTGGCCGGTTTGACTTGCGCCTTCTCGGCGAGGCCCACCTGCTCGAGCAGTTCCATCGCGCGTTTCTCGGCGGCGGGCTTATCCATCTTCTTGGTCAGCAACGGCGCCAGCGTGACGTTGTCGATCACCGTCATATGCGGGAACAGGTTGAAATGCTGGAAGACCATGCCGATGTGCTGACGAACCTTGTCCAGGTCCACCTTGCGGTCGGTCAGGTCGAACTCGTCGACCGTGACCTTGCCGTCGGTTATGTCCTCGAGCTTGTTCAGGCAGCGCAGGAACGTGGACTTCCCAGACCCGGACGGGCCGATGACGCAGACCACCTCACCCTGGCTGATGGTGGTGGTGATGCCGTCGAGGACCACCAGGTCGCCGAACGACTTCTTGAGCCCGTCGATCCGGATCTTGACGGTGCCCTCCGGCTCGGCGGCCGCGGATTCTGGGACGAGCTGGGTCATTTCGAGATCCTCTTCTCCAGGCGATCCGAGAGCTTGGTCAGCGCCATGATGACGATGAAGTAGATGATGCCGATGATCAGCCACATGGTGAACGACTGGAAGTTGCGGGCGATGATGATCCGGCCGGTCTGGGTCAGCTCGGCGATGCCGATCACCGACAGGATCGAGGTGTCCTTGAGGGTGATGACGAACTGGTTGATGTAGGACGGGATCATCGTCCGGATGGCCTGCGGCAGGATCACTTTGCGCATCGTCGGCAGGTACCCGATACCGAGGCTGCGCGAAGCCTCCATCTGGCCGGTGTCCACCGATTGGATTCCGCCGCGGACGATCTCGGTCATGTACGCACCGGCGTTGAGCGACAGCGTGATGATGCCCGCGGTCAGCGCCGACATCTGGAAGCCCAGCGCCGACGGGATTCCGAAGTAGATGAAGAAGGCCTGCACCAGCAGCGGTGTCCCGCGGAAGATGTCGACGTAGGTGGTGCCGATGGCGCGCAGCCAGACCGACCGGGAAACCCGCAGCAATCCGAAGATGATGCCGAGCACCAGCGCGATGGCGATCGAGACCACCGTCAGGATCAGGGTCATCTTCAGCCCGATCATCAGGATCGGGAAGGTGCTCTTGAGCAGGCCGAGGAACGAGTTGTCGGAGTCGCTTGCGCCCTGGCCGAGATAGTGGTCGAGGATCTCGTCGTAGCGGCCCGACTCCTTGAGAGCGGCCAGGCCCGCGTTGAACTTCTGCAGCAGCTCGGCGTTCTGGCCTTTGTTCACCGCGAACCCGTAGCTGGCCCCCTTCTCCTTCGGCGTCACGGTCTTGAATCCGTTGCCCTGGGCGATGCCGTACTGCAGCACCGGGTAGTCCTCGAAGACCGCCTGCGAGTTCCCGGTCCTGACCTCGTCGAACATCGACGCCGAATCGGCGAAGTACACGGTGCTGAAACCGTATTTGTCCTTGATCGACTCGGCGAACTCGGCGCCCTCGGTGCCGTTCTTCACCGCGACCCGTTTACCGCGCAGATCGTCGTAGGACTTGATGTCCTCGTTGGCCTCGAGCACGGCCATCTGCACGCCCGATTCGAAGTACGGATCGGAGAAGTCGAACACCTTCTTGCGTTCGTCGGTGATCGACATGCCCGCGATGACGCCGTCGGCCTGATTGGCCTGTACCGCCTGCAGGGCCGCGTCGAAACCGAGCGGCTTGATGGTGACGGTGAAGTTCTGGTTGGCGGCGATCTCGTTGATCAGGTCGATGTCGATGCCGACGAATTTTCCTCCGGCATCCTGGAATTCGAACGGAGCGAACGTGATGTCGGTTGCCACCACATAGTTCTCGCCGTCCGCGGAGGCTGTCGCCGGGGCCAGTACCGCGGCGCCGAAGAGCCCGATCAGGACCGCCGCGGCGAGTCCGAGGTACCGCGAGCGCACCCCCGGTCCCCGGGTATGAAGATGCTGTAACCAACCGGATCGCATGCGGCGGCTCCCATCGTGATGGCGGTGCGCGACGTCCCACCGTATCGCCACGGCGCGGCCGCGAGGGCGCATTCCGGCCAGTTCCGCGGTTCGCCAGGAGCCCGCCATCGCCGGTCACGGGCAGGCCGCGGGGCTACCGGCGATCTCCAGCTGTTCTCCACACAACCTTCAAGCACCCCGGGCCGCACCGCGACACCATCGATCCATCGAAGACAAGGCCGATCCGGCACCGTCTCATCAGTTCGAGGAGTTGCACCATGAACAAGACGCTCATCGCGGCACTGGGCAGCGCGGCGGCGACCCTGGGCGCCCTCGGCGCACTGGTCACCCTGGCGGCGCCCGCCCAGGCCGAGTCCGCCGCCCTGACGATCGGTCAGCTGGAGGCGCAGGGATTCGACGTGCGGCTGGACCGCATCGGCAGCGCACCCCTGGATCAGTGTGTCGTGACGGGCATCCGAAACCCGCGGGAACAAACGAAACTCGTGCACTTCGACGGTCCTGGCGGGCGCAACCGGCTGGTCCCCGTCGTCGTCCGCCGCACCATCACGGTGTCGCTGGACTGCTCGCGCTGAGTTTCGCCGTCGCGCCGCAGGAGCGGCCGGTCAGGTGACTACGGGCGATACCCGATAAGCAGGTAGCGGACTACGCGTGTGCCGGGGCGGGTCCGGCCGTACGTTGCTCGCATCGGGGCACCCAGGCAGTCGATGCCCAACCGAGGAAGTCCGAAATGACCGTCTCCAAAGCAACTTCCGTTGTCAAACCAAGCACCGCGACCACCACACCCGTATTGATCACCGAGACCGAGGTGCGGCTGGGCACCGCCGCGGCGTTGGCGCCGCCCCGCCGCCGCTTCGGGCGTCCGCACCCGGTGTCGTCAACACTGGCCCGCTGGCACGCCAGGGCCGCCGAACGCCGACACCTCCACCACGATCAGCCGTCGCGGCTGAGGTATCTGGAGGATTCGCTGATGTCGCGGGAGATGGACCGGCTCTGATCAGCTTGCCAGCGCAACGGGTTTGACCACCTCGGAGTAGTGCGAGGCGTCACCCGCGACCACCCGGCTCGGCGCACCGTGCACGTCGACCGGGATGTCGCCGGCCAACGTGACCCGGCTGAGCCTGCGGTACTGATCGTCGTAGTCGGACACCGCGTAATGCTGTGTCGCGCGGTTGTCCCAGATGGCCAGGTCACCCGGCTCCCAGCTCCACCGGATGGTGTTCTCCAGTTTGGTCACCCGATTCTGCAGCAGCTGGAACAGGGCGGTCGACTCGGCGGCCCCCAGCCCGACAAACCGTTTGACGAAGTGGCCCAGCAGCAGCACTCGCCGACCGCTTTCGGGATGGACGCGTACCACCGGGTGCTCGGTCTCGTAGTACTCGGACCGGAACTCGTCACGGTACTGGCGTTCGGTGTCGGCGAGCCGTTCGTGGCGGCCGTCGTAGTCGGCGGCGTAGTCGAACTCGTTGGTGTGCACCGCCCACAGGTTCTCGGCCAGCGCGCGCAGCGGTGCCGGGAGCTTGTCGTAGGCGGCCTCGGTCGAGGCCCACGTCGTGGTGCCGCCGTAGCTCGGCAGGGTGACCGCGCGCAGCAGCGAAGCCTTGGGGACGCGGTCGACGAACGTGACATCGGTGTGCCAGCTGTTGGCCTTGTCATAGCGCGAGTCGATCGGCAGCACCCGATCGCCGCGCGAGGTGACGGTGGGGTGCGCGGTGGTCGGCGTGCCGAACAACCTGGCGAATGCCAGTTGCGCGTCGTCGTCGAGCCGGTGCTGGCCGCGGAAGAAAATCACCTTGTGTTCGACCAGGGCGGCGTTGATCGCGGCCACGGTGGCCCCGTCGAGGCCGCCAACGACCTCGATTCCGTCGATTCGGGCCCCGATATCGGCCCCCAGTTTGATCACCTGCACCGCTGACATCCCGTCAGGGTCGGTCACCCGGCGGCGCCGCACCACCGTTGCGCTCGCGCAGAGCGCAATTACCTCAGCCGATGCGGATGACGTAGGTTCCGTCCTCGTCGCGCTCGATCTCGTGGTCGAGCGCATTGACCCAGACCGGGGTGGTCCGGCGGGAACCGAGGAACGCGCCCTGGACGACGCCGCCCGGCGCCAGGTCGACGTTCCACTCGTCGCCCTGCGCCACGATCGTGACGATCTCCTCGCCGTCGGCCCGGCGGATGGACAGCACCTGGCCGTTGGCCTCCTGTTCCTCCAGGTCGGCTTCGAAGCCGTCCAGTTCGATTTCGTCGGCGATCTCGACGTCTGCATCCTCAGGCACGCCGCCGACTGTACGCGGCACCGCCAGAAGGCGTTTCACCCGCCACCGGGAGCCGCGGGCGCGAATCCCGTGCTCATTTGCTCACCGGACCCCTCAGGTTTACCCGCGGTTTCCAGCGGGAACAACAAGCTGGCCGGCGACGTTCTCCAACCAAGATCAAGAGGAAGGACGCTCATCAATGGCTACCGACTACGACGCACCTCGAACCAAAGACGCGGATGAGGCTGCCGACGAGTCACTCGAGGGGCTGAGCACTCAGCGGCGCAACTCCGTCGATACCGCGGTGATCGATGAGGATGAGGCGGTCGACTCGTTCGATCTGCCCGACGCGGACCTCTCCGGCGAAGAACTCAGCGTGCGGGTGGTTCCCAAGCAGGCTGACGAGTTCACCTGTTCGAGCTGCTTCCTGGTACACCACCGTAACCGGATGGCGTTGCAGCGGGGCAACGAGCAGCTCTGCGTCGACTGCGTGTAACCCGGCTTGGGGCCCGCCGGGCGCCGACCAGGTCGGTGTCCGCCGCGGGCCCAGCCGCCTCCCGGTGATGGGATCTTGACCGCAGCGCGGATGTGACCTAGCTTTCCTGGAAACGTTTACATGGAAACGTTTCCACACAGGAGGCAGAGACTGTGGTCACCATCCGTGAGGTCGCGACGAAGGCGGGCGTCTCACTCGGTACCGCATCGCGCGTGCTGTCCGGGCATCCGGCCACCTCCCCGGAAGCCAGGATGCGCGTCACCGAGGCCGCGGCGGCGCTTGGCTACCGGCCGAACGCGCAGGCCCGATCGCTCCGGCTGACCCGCACCCACACCATTGGGCTGCTGGTCTCCGATGTGCGCAACCCGTTCTTCGCCGATGTGGCGCACGCCGCCGAACAATCGGCGCTCGACGCCGACTACGTGACACTGTTGGGCAACGCCAACGAGGACGTCACCCAACAGGATCGCTACCTCGAGACATTCCTGACCCAACGGGTCGACGGTGTCGTGCTGACCCCGCAGGGCCGCGGGTCCGGGATACTCGACACCCTGATCGCCTCGGGCATGCCCGTGGTGTTCGCCGACCGCACGGTCGACGGCATCGACGTCCCCCACGTCACCACCGATTGCCGGGCCGGCCTGGACGCCGCCATCGCGCACCTGGCCGCCGCCGGGCACCGCAGGATCGCGTTCATCGGTGGCCCGGATTCGATCTCGACCGGCCGGGACCGCCATATCGCGTTTCTCGAGGCACTGCCGCGGCACGGCCTGACCGTCCATCCCGAGCTCGTCACCTGCGGCGATTTCCGCGAGGAGAGCGGCATCGAGGCCACCGAAAGACTCCTGGCCGGGCCCGATCGGCCGACCGCGATCCTGGCCGCCGACAACCTCATGGCGGTGGGCGCACTGACCGCCATCCGCAGGCACCACCTGCACTCCGGATGCGATATCGAACTCATCGCGTTCGACGACATCGATTGGTTCGCCCACGTCGATCCGCCGCTGTCGGTGATCGCCCACGACCCCGGAGCCATCGGGCGCCACGCGGTGTCGTTGCTGCTCGAGGTGATCAAGGGTGATGCGCCCCGGTCGGTGCTGCTGCCCACCCGCTGGGTCGACCGGTCGTCGGAGCGTCGCAATGGGTGAGCACCGGATGCTCGTGGTCATCCCCCACCTGAACGAGATCGACACTGTCGCAACAAGGCTCGACGAGGAGGCATCGATATGAAGATCGCACTGGGAAACGACCACGCCGGATACCCGCTGAAGGCACACGTACGCACCGTGCTGGAGGGACTGGGCCACGAGGTCATCGACCGGGGCGCGCCCAGCGAAGATCCGGTGGACTTTCCCGACGTCACCCGCGACACCTGCCAGGCCGTCCTCAACGGGGAAGCCGACCGGGCCGTCCTGGTGTGCGGCACCGGTGCGGGCGCGGTGATGGCGGCCAACAAGATCGCAGGCATTCGATGCGCCCTCGGCCATGATGTCTACTCCGCGCACCAGAGCGTGGAACACGACGACGCGAATGCAATCGCCATGGGCGCGTGGGTGATCGGCCGCGCCACCGCTGGCGAGGTGCTCGAAGCGTTCCTGGCGGCGCGCTTCGACAACGACGAGGACACCGTGCGCCGGGTGCGCAAACTGCAAGAACTGGAACGCCATTCGGACCGTGAGCTGGCCACCGAGATCTGAGCTGTCAAAGGAGACGGGCGATGAGCACCGGTATTGACGACATCCGAAAGCAGGCCGAGTTCGGCTCACCGGGAAAGGTCCGCACGGCATTCGGAGCCGCCGCCGGAACCTGCGTCGAGAATTACGATTTCGTCGTTTACGGGACCGCCTCGGCGCTCTACTTCGGTGACGTGTTCTTCCCGGAGTCCGATCCGACGGTCGGCACCCTGCTGTCCTTCGCCACCCTCGGGGTCGGCTTCCTGATGCGCCCGATCGGCGGATCGGTCGGCGGCTACCTCGCGGACCGCTTCGGCCGCAAACCGGTGCTGGTCGGGGCGCTGCTGGTGATGGGGATCGCGACCGTCGCGATCGGGCTGCTGCCCACCTATGCCCAGGTCGGCGTGCTGGCACCGACACTGCTGGTGATCATCCGGATGATCCAGGGGCTCGCGTTCGGCGCGGAATGGGGTGGAGCGGTGCTGATGGCCTACGAGCATGCACCGTGGCGCCATCGCGGCCGGTTCGCCGCGATCCCACAGGCCGGCAACCCACTCGGCATCGCGCTGGCCAACATCGCCTTCCTGGCCAGTGTCACCCTCGACAACGACTGGGCCTGGCGGATTCCGTTCCTGGCCAGCGCGATTCTGATCGCGGTGGGTCTCTACGTCCGGTTGCGGCTCACCGAATCCCCTGAGTTCGAAGCGATCAAGGCCCAGGGCCAGGTGGTGCGCAACCCCTTCCTGACCGTGCTGCGTGAAGACTGGCGAAACATCCTGCGCATCATCGCGCTTCGGGTCGTGGAGTCCTGTGCCTACTACCTCACCGCCACCTATCTGCTGAGCTACATCACCAAACGGGATCCCGCCGACCGCACCGCGGCACTCGCCGGTGTGGTGATCGCGAGCGTCATCGCGGTGGGCACCACGCTGGGTGCGGGTGCGCTCACCGACCGTGTCGGGCGCCGCACCGTCTACCTGGCCGGGTGCATCCTGGCGATCGCCTTCGGCATCCCGATGTACCTGCTGGCCAATACCGGTCAACCGTTCCTGATCGCGGTGCTGTTCATCATCGGGATCGGCATCATCCACGCGGGACTCACGGGAACGCAGGCTGCCTGGTTCGCCGAACTGTTCAACACCAGGACCCGCACCTCGGGAGCCTCGATCGGCTACCAGGTGGCGGCATCGATCGCCGGCTTCGCACCGTTCCTCGCGGTGCTCCTGGCCGACTCGTACGGCTGGATCGGGCCCGCGCTGTTCTATGTCGCGGTCGGGCTGATCGGCCTCGCGGGTGTGCTGGCCACCCCGGAAACCTGGGGACCCGGCCAGCGCGCCGAGGTCGACGCCGTGATCCGTGGCGAGGCCCAGCCCGCGGTGCCTTAGAACGCGTCGAACCGCCGACCGCGACCGCCGCCGGCTGCGGCGGTAAGGCTGGACCGGCTCAGAGCAGGCCCGCACCGATGAGCACCTGCCAGACCCCGACCACGACGAACAGGCCGATCAGGACCTGCTGGCGGTGGGCGAGGGCCCAGTCGTGGACCGGTGCCAGCACGGCCTGGGTGCGCGTCGGCGCCACCACGTAGCACAGCAGGGTGATCTCGAAAACCGTGAGCATCGCCAGCACGAAGACCACCGCCGCGACCACCTGGGTGCCGATCGGCAGACCGGATCCGACGATCATGGTGTCGACCAGCAGGACCAGCGGCGGCGGCGGCAGGTAGCCCATGCCGAACACCAGCGACACCCACAGCGCGCCGCCCTCCCACGCGTCGTGCAGGCGGGCGACGAAGCGCCCGAACGCGGCCCGCAGATTCGCGAGCGCCGTCCTGATTCGCCCGGGCCGCGCCGGCGCGTCGGCCGACGAGGTGTCCGTGTCCAGCACCAGGACCGATGAGCCGCCGTCCGCGCCGACCGTCGCGGACGCGGGCGCCCGCTGCCGCACCCTGGCGCGAACCATCATCGCCGCGGCCAGCGCCAGCGCCAGCAGTCCGGTGCCCAGCTGCAGCGGCTGGATCCCCGAATGCGGATCGGGGGTGGCGAGATCCTTGGCGAAATCGGCGAACGCGGGCACCATGTGCAACGCGAACAGCGTGACCAGGAAGGCCGGCGCGTTGACGATCAGGCAGCCGACCCAGAAGGTCAGCAGGTTCTGCACCGGCCTCGGCCGCGAGATCACCAGCAGGATGAACCCGAGCAACACCGGGTTCAGTGACACCACAAGTGCCAGCCCTAAAATTTCACCCCACATGCCCGGAGCCTCACACCTCTCTAGAGCAGCCCGAGCCTCTGCAGATCGGTCACGTACTTGACGATCACCGGCGCAGAAACGTGCGGAATATCGTTGCCTGGACCGATATTCGCCTGTCGCACGGCGGCGTGGAACCGGTCGGCCGGGGCGTAGGACCCCAGCGTCGGCTCGGGAGCCCGCAGATCCCCGCCGTGCCGGCGCAGCAAGGTCAGCATCTGCAGGACCGAGTTCTGCCGCTGCCGCTCGGGCAGGGCCCGCAGCCCGGCCTCGAACCGGGTCAACCACTCGCCGAAGTCGCCGATCCGCTCGATCGGGTGGCCAGCCTCGATCAGCCAATCGATGTACTCGTCGACACCGAAGCCGTCGTCGTGCGGATTCATCACGTGATAAGTCTCGAACCCGTCGATCACCCGGGCTCCCAGCGTGGTGATCGCCTCGGCGACAAAGTCGACCGGCAGCCCGTCGAAGTGCGCCCGCTGCCGGCTGCCGTCGGCGCCGAGCCGGTAGAACGATTCGGGCGCCACCCCGGTGGCCACGATGCTCAACACCATCCGGGTGACGGTGTCGGTCACGTTCAGCTGCCCCGCGTAGCGCGGTTCGGTCATGATCATCCCGGACCGGAACACCGCAACCGGGAGTCCACACAGGTCGTGGGCCTCACGCAGCAGCACCTCGCCGGCCCACTTGCTGTTGCCGTAGCCGTTGGCGTATCCGGTGTCGACGGTGCGGGTCGCGCTGATCAGCCGGATGTCGGCGTTTTCGACGAACCGTGACGGCTCGACCTGGCGGCCCACGTCCGAGGTGGAGACGAACGTGTACGGCTTGAGCTTGGTGGTCAGCGCGAACCGGATCAGCTCCGCGGTCCCGACCACGTTGGGCCCGAACAGTTCTCCGTAGGGCAGCACACTGTTGACGAATGCCGCGGAGTCGACGATCAGGTCGACGCTCTCGGCCAGCTGCTGCCAGGTCGGCTCATCGAGCCCCAGGTTGGGTGCACCCTTGTCGCCCGCGATCACCCGCAACCGACCCGCGGCCAGTTCCCGGAAGTGCCGGCTCAGGGCCGGGTCGGTGTCGAACGTCGCCTCGAGGCGGCGCCGGGCATCCTCATCGGAGCGGCCCCGCACCAGGCAGATCACCGTATCGTCGACGCGGCGCGTCCGCTGCAGCCAGTCCAGCAGCAGATAGCGTCCGAGGAATCCGGTGGCCCCGGTCAGCAGAACGGTACCGAGGTTGCCGGTGGGCGGCGCCAGGGTCGGCGCGGTCCGCAGGGTGGCGGCGTCGATGAACTTCTCCAGCTTGAGATCATCCGCGTGCACCTCGACGGCATCGCTGCCGTGCACCGAGGCGAAGCTGACAGCGCGGGTAGCCGCCGCCGGATCCGGTGCGGCGGCGCTGTCCAGCCGCTGGGCCAGGCCGCTCACCGTGGGCGCCTCGAACAACGTCCGCACCGCCAGATCGACATCCAACGACGTATTCACCGCCGCGACCACCCGCATCGCCGAAATCGAATCCCCACCAAGATCGAAGAACGACGCGTCCACACCCACCCGCTCCATCCCCAGCACATGGGCATAGACCCCGGCAATGGCCTCCTCGGTCGGATTCGCCGGCGCCCGGTACCGGGATTCATCGAGATACTCGGGTGCGGGCAACGCACGCTTGTCCAGCTTTCCGTTGACCGTCAACGGCAGCGCATCGAGTGCCACCACCGCCGACGGAACCATATATGCCGGTAGGTGATTGGTCAGGGCGGTCCGCAGCTCGGTCGGATCGGCAGCGCCGGTGACGTAGCCGACCAGGCGCTTGTCGCCGGGCCGGTCCTCACGGGCGATGACCACCGCCTGCTCGACCCCGTCCAAATCGGCAAGCGCAGCCTGGATCTCACCGAGCTCGATGCGATAACCACGGATCTTCACCTGCTCATCGGCCCGGCCCAGATACTGCAGCTGACCGTCCTCACCCCACTGCACCAGATCCCCGGTGCGATACATCCGCTCGCCCGGCCCACCGAACGGGCAGGCCACAAACCGCGACGCGCTCAACCCGGACCGGTGCGCGTAGCCGATTCCCAGGCCACGGCCGGCCAGATACAGCTCGCCGACCACGCCGGGAGGCACTGGACGCAGCCACTCGTCGAGTACGAACGTCGCACCCGAGGGCACCGGCGCACCGATCGGGACGCTGTGTGACGAGCCTTCTGCCCCAACCTTTGTCAAGGGCGCGCTGACCGCCGCATAGATCGTCGCCTCGGTGGGGCCGTAGGCGTTGAGCATCACCCGGCCCGGCGCCCAGTGGTCCACCACCTCGGTCGGGCAGGCCTCGCCGGCCACCACCAGTGCGGTGTTCTCCAAGCCCTCCGGCGACAACATCCCGACCGCCGACGGGGTCTGGTAGAGCACCGTGACCTGTTCGTCGATCAGCAGCTTGTGCAGGTCGGTCGGCGAGCCCGCGACCGATTCCGGCACGATCACCAACCGGCCACCGTGCAGCAACGCACCCCAGATCTCCCACACCGACACGTCGAACACCAGCGAATGCCACTGCGACCACACCTGCCCGGGCCCGGCGGGCAGGCCGGCGGGCAGCTTCTCCAGCACCTGGGTCACGTTGGCATGGGTGATGGCGACCCCTTTCGGGACGCCGGTGGTGCCGGATGTGTAGATCACGTAGGCGATGTCGTCGGCCGCCGGGGTCAGCAACTTCGTGCTGGGATAGATGGCCGCCGCGGGATCGTCCGGATCGTCGACCTCGACGACCGCCACATCCGAATCCTCCAGCCGCGCACGCAGATCCGCGGTGGTGATCGCGGCGATGGGCTTGGCGTCGCCGAGCACGAATTCCAGCCGGGCCGTCGGCACCGACGGGTCGATCGGCAGGTAGGCCGCCCCGGTTTTGAGCACCGCGAGGATCGCCACAATCGCCTCGTCCGAGCGCGGCAGCAGCATCGCGACCGATTCACCGGGACCTGCGCCGTAGACGGCGAGCAGGTTCGCCAGTCGGTTGGCGGCCTCGTCGAGTTCGCCGTAGTTCATCGACCGGCTGCCGAACGTCACGGCGGGCGCCTCGGGGTCGCGGGCCACCTGCCGTGCGAACACCTCCGGAATCGATACCGGGTCGGGCACCGGGTGGCTCAACACCGCGCGGTTGCCCCAGGCGTCGATCCGGTCTCGTTCGCCTGCGTCGAGCACCTCCATCGAGGACAGCCGGCGGGTGGGGTCGGCGGTCATCGCCATCAGCACCCGTTCGAACCGCTCGAACAGCGCCCCGATGGCGGCGACGTCGAACACATCGGCGTCGTATTCGATGCGCAGCCCCAGTTCGTGCCCCGGTAGCGCCATCACCGACAGCGGGTAGTGGTTGTACTCGCGGTTGTCGAACTCGGTGACCGTCAACTCGTGCACGCCCAGGAAGGCGCTGGTGTCGATCGGGTAGCTCTCGTACAGGAACAGCGTGTCGAAGAGCTGTTCGTGTCCGGAAAGATGGTGAATCTCGGTGAGCGCCAGGTGCTCGTGTTCGATGGTGTCGTTGTGGTGGCTCTGCAGCTGGCCGAGCAGGTCGGCGACCGTGGTGGCCGATGTGGTGCGGGCCCGGACCGGAACCGTGTTGATCAACAGACCCACGATGGAATCGGCTCCGGCCAGGTCGGCGGGCCGCCCGGACACCGCGGTGCCGAACGCCACATCACGCTGACCGGTGAGCGCCATCAACAGCTGCGCCCAACCGGCCTGCAGCACCGTCGCCACCGTGGTGTGGCATGAACGGGCCAGTTCGCCAAGGGTTTTGGTGGCCTCGGCGGACAGTCGATAGGTTTCGACGCCGCGTGGGCCGGGCAGGGCGGGCGGAGCGACCAACGTCGGCGTATCGAAACCCGCCAACACCTCGCGCCACGCCGACCGCGCCGCCTCTCGATCCTGACCACCCAGCCAGTCCACAAACGCCCGGTACGGCGGGGCGGCAGGCAACCGCTGACCGAAGTAACCGGCGAAAACCTCCCGCAACAGAATCGGCAACGACCAACCGTCGATCACGATGTGATGAAACGTCAACACAAACCGATGCTGATTGCCCGACGTACGGATCAACGCAGCCCGAAACGTGGGCCGCTCCACCAGATCACACACCGCGGCCCGCTCCGCCGCACACAGCCGTGCGATCTCCTCGTCCGGGGTCAGATCGTCCCCGCGAAGGTCCAGGTACCGCCAGGCCATCACCGGCTCGGCCGGGATGACCTGCACGGGCTCACCGAACTGCTCGACGAACCGGGCCGCCAGGTTGGGATGGCGGGCGACGACGCCGTGCACCGCATCGCGGAGTCGGTGCTGGTCGACGACCCCGGCGATGGTGATGTCGAGTTGCACCGCGTAGACATCGACATGGTCGGCGTCTGCGCGGCCACGCGTCAGGGTGGAGTGGAACAGCAATCCCTGCTGCACGGGGGTTAGCGGCAACACATCGGCGACGCCGAATTGTGCCTGCAGTTCGTCGATCTGGCGCTGGCTCAGCCGGGCCGGTGCGATGTCGGACGGGGTCAGCCCGCCGCCGCCGTGCTGCACATGGGCGCAGATCCCGGTCAGGGCCTCGAGCCACAACCGGCTCAACCGGTTGATCTGGTCCTCGTCGACCGCCGAGGGCGCCCAGGTCCAGCCGGCCTGCAGGCGCGGACCGGTGTCGGAATCCATCGCACCGGCGTTGAGTTCCACGGTGTGCATCAACGGCATCGGGACCGCCGAGGTGGCGGCGGTGTCCGAAAGGGCGTCCTGGTCGATGCGCCACAGGTCCTCGGACAGGTCGCCCGCGCCTGCGCCCAGCCGTCCCAGGTAGTTGAACCCGATGGTCGGGTCCGAACCGGTGACATCGACGTCGGGATTCAGGTAGCGCAGCAGACCGTAGGTCAGCCCTTCCGGCAGCGCGCGCAACTGTTCCTTGGCGGCCTTGAGCACCGGGCCCAGCGCGGTATCACCGGATGTGACCTGGTCCCAAGACAATTCCCCCACTGCCAGTGCCACCGGGTACTTGCTGGTGAACCAGCCGACGGTGCGGGACAGGTCGATGTGGGAGTCCGCGGGTCCGGCGAACTCCTCGACCCGGCCGTGGCCCTCGACGTCGATACCGATCGGTGCCGCACCGGTGCCCAGGTATTCCGCCCAGGCCAGGCCGAACGCGATCAGCAGGATGTCCTGCACGCCGGCGTGGAACGCCGCGGGGACCTCACCCAGCAGTTTGCGTGTGGTCTCGGAGTCCAGCGACACCGACAGCTGTCCGGCGGTCGCGTACGTATCGCGCTCGGGCCGCACCGGGGGCAGCGCCGCGGGGGCACTGGTCACCGCACGCCAGGTGTCGGCGAGTTCGACCACCGCGGGATCGGCGGCCCGCTCCTGCAGCAGCGACGCCCAGCGGGCGAACGACGTCCCACCCGCGGGCAGCTCCACCGGCTGTCCGCCGTGGTGCTGAGCCGAGGCGATATTGAGGTCTTCCAACAGGATTCGCCACGACACCCCGTCGACGGCCAGGTGATGGAGCATCAGCACCAGCTGACCGGTGCCGCGCACCCAGACCGCGCTGAGCATCGACCCGGCAGCGGGGTTCAGCCGCGACCGCGCCGCGACCAGCGCCTCATCGGACAACTCGTCGACGGTCCGCAGGCAGTCCCTGGCGTCCACCGCACCGGCGTCGGGAATGGTCAGCGACCAGTCGCCGGTGGAATCGCCCGGCTCGGCGCGCAGCCGCAGCGTCGGATGCCGGTCCAGCAGGGCCTGCAGCACGACCACCACGTCGGCCTCGGTCACCCGGCCGGGGGCCTGCAGGACCAGGGTCTGGTTGAACTGGTCCACCGGCCCGTCGACGGTGTTGAGCCAACGGATGATCGGGGTCGCGGGCAACGGGCCGGTGCCCTCGTCGACCACCGCGGCCTCGTCGTCGGCGAACTTCGCCACCCTGGCCACCCCGGCGACGGTCTGCTCGACGAAGATGTCGCGTGGCCGGCAGGACACACCCGCGGCCCGCGCCCTGGCCACCACCTGCATCGACAGGATGCTGTCCCCGCCCAGATCGAAGAACGAGTCGTCGGCCCCGATCCGCTCGACGCCGAGCACCTGGGCGTAGATATCGGCCAGGATCTCCTCGACCGCGTTGGCGGGGGCGCGGTAATCGCCGCTGGTGCTGTGGTATTCCGGTGCGGGCAGGGCCCGCCGATCCAGTTTGCCGTTGACCGTCAGCGGCATCGACTCCACCACCACCACGGCCGCGGGCACCATGTACGGCGGCAGCCGGTCGGCCAGGTGTGTGCGGGCCTTGCCCGGATCTGCGGTTCCGGTGATGTAGCCGACCAGCCGCTTGTCGCCGGGCCGGTCCTCGCGGGCGATCACCACCGCCTGCTCGACGCCGTCCACCCGGGCCAGGGCGGCCTGGACCTCACCGAGTTCGATGCGGTAGCCACGGATCTTGACCTGTTCGTCGGCCCGTCCCAGATACTGCAGCTGACCGTCCTCGCCCCACCGGACCAGATCGCCGGTCCGGTACATGCGGGATCCGGGCGCGCCGAACGGGCAGGCCACGAACCGCGACGCCGACAGCCCGGCCCGGCGCGCGTAGCCGAGCGCCACTCCGGTGCCTGCCACGTACAGTTCACCGACCACGCCCTCGGACGCCTTGCGCAGAAATTTGTCGAGCACGAACAGGGCCGCACTGGGAACCGGCGAGCCGATCGGGGCCACGCCCGAGCCCGGGACGAGCGGTGAGCTCATCGCGGCGTAGATGGTTGCCTCGGTGGGACCGTAGGCGTTGATCATCACCCGCCCGTTCGTCGCCCACCGGTCCACCAGTTCGGTCGGGCAGGCCTCGCCCGCCACCACCAGCGTGGTGGAGTCCAGCCCCTCCGGCGAGAGCATCCCGGCCGCCGACGGCGTCTGGCACAACACGCTCACCTTCTCGGTGACCAGCAGATCGTGCAGGTCGTCGGGTGAGCTCGCCACGGTCTCCGGCACCACCACGAGCCGGCCACCGTGCAGCAGGGCGCCCCAGATCTCCCACACCGAGACGTCGAACACCAGCGAGTGCCACTGCGACCACACCTGGCCGGGGCCCGCGGGCAGGTCGTCATGCAGCGCGTCGACCAGCTGGGTGACGTTGTGGTGGGTGACCGCAACGGCTTTGGGCACACCGGTGGTGCCCGACGTGTAGGTCATGTACGCCAGATCGTCGGGTGCGGGCCCGGGCAGCGCGGTGCCGGGCCTGCTGTCGATCTCCGGATCGGCGATGTCGATGACCGCCAGTTCGGTGTCGGTCTCGACGTCGGAGAACCGGGCGCACAGGTCGGTGGTGGTGAGCACCGCGACCGGCCCGGCGTCCGAGACCATGAACGCGATCCGCGAGTCCGGATGGGCGGGGTCGATCGGCAGGTACGCCGCCCCGGTCTTGAGCACCGCCAGGATCGCGATGATCGCCTCGGCGGACCGGGGAATGAGCAGCGCGACGGATTCACCGGGCCCAGCGCCGTGCCCGACCAGGTGATGGGCCAGACGGTTGGCGGCCTCATCGAGTTCGCGATAGGTCCAGGACTGCTCGCCGAAGATCAGCGCCACGGCCTCCGCGGCGTCCTCGACCTGCGCGGCGAACAACTCCGGAATCGACACCGGCGTGGCGGCGGGTTGGGTGAGAACCTCCCGGTTACCCCATTCATCGAGCCGGTCGTGTTCACCGTCGTCGAGTAGGTCGAACGACAGCAAGGTCCGGCTGGAATCGATGCTCATGACTGCTCCCTTGTATCGGCCGTCATCGCAACGAGTACCCGCCGCAACCGATCGACCAACTTCGCGATGCGCGCCGAATCGAAGACGTCGGTGTCGTATTCGACGCGCAATCCCAGCTCATGCCCCGGAACGGCCTGCACGGACAGCGGGTAGTGGTTGTACTCGCGGTTGGTGAAGTCGGTGATGTCCAACTCCCGCACACCC
>NZ_JBSFPX010000126.1:0-21877 GCF_053588415.1 Mycobacterium sp. NPDC003449 | reverse complement strand
GAAAGGGGTACCGCAGTGTCTGCTCGCGGGGGAAGTAACTCAGCCCTCGAGCTTGTAGCCGAGGCCGCGGACGGTGACCAGGTGCACCGGGTTCGCCGGGTCGGCCTCGATCTTGGACCGCAACCGCTTGACGTGGACATCGAGGGTCTTGGTGTCGCCCACGTAGTCCGCGCCCCATACCCGGTCGATCAGCTGGCCCCTGGTGAGCACCCGCCCGCTGTTGCGCATCAGGTACTCCAGCAGGTCGAACTCCTTGAGCGGCAACGTGATCTGGTCGCCGTTGACGCTGACGACGTGGCGCTCAACGTCCATCCGGACCGGACCGGCCTCCAGCACGCCGTCGGTGATGCCGGTTTCATCGGTGTCGGCGCCGCGGCGCAGCACGGCACGGATCCTGGCGATGAGTTCGCGGGCCGAATACGGTTTGGTCACATAGTCGTCGGCACCGAGTTCGAGCCCGACGACCTTGTCGATCTCACTGTCACGGGCGGTCACCATGATCACCGGCACGCTGGAGCGGGCCCGCAGTTGCTTGCAGACGTCGGTTCCGCTCATTCCGGGCAGCATCAGGTCCAACAGCACGATGTCGGCACCGGCCCGCTCGAACTCCGCCAGAGCCGAAGGGCCGTCGACCACCACGGTGGCCTCGAAGCCCTCCTTGCGAAGCAGGAATGCCAACGGATCGGCCAGCGACTCCTCATCCTCAACGATCAACACGCTGGTCATCGTTCTCGCTAATCCTCTCGTTCGACGTCATCATCTTGCGGATCGTCCGGATAGGGATGGGCCGGAATCGACAGGGTGAACGTCGACCCGGTCCCCGGCTGACTCCACAGCCGGATGGTTCCGTTGTGATTGGCGGCGACGTGTTTGACGATGGCCAGGCCGAGGCCGGTGCCGCCGGTCGCCCGCGACCGGGCCTTGTCGACCCGGAAGAACCGTTCGAAGACCCGCTCCTGATCGCCCTTGGCGATCCCGATACCACGGTCGGTGACCGCGATCTCGACACTGCCACCCCGCCGTCTGCGGCTGACCGAGACTCCGGAACCGTTGGGCGAGTAGGCGATTGCATTCGATACCAGGTTCGCGATGGCAGTGACCAGCAGCGTCTCGTCGCCCAGCACGCGGTAGCCGGTCGGCGCGTCGGTGGTGATCGAGATGTGGGCATTGTCGGCGGCCACCTTGTGCCGGGACAACGCCTCGGCCACCACGGTGTCGACGTCGACGGCCTCAAGGTCGGGCAGGCGTTCGCCGCCCTGCAGCCGGGACAGTTCGATCAGCTCGCCGACCATATCTGCCAGCCGGTGCGATTCGGTGACCATCTTCTCGGCGAACCGGCGCACGGTGTCGGGGTCGTCGGCCGAGGCCAGCAGCGCCTCGGCCAGCACCCCCATCGCCCCCACCGGGGTCTTCAGCTCGTGGCTGACATTGGCGACGAAATCCCGCCGGGTCGCCTCCAGCCGGGCATGTTCGGACTGGTCGTCGGCGTAGACCACGGCGAACCGGCCGCCGTCGGCGGCCACCAACCGCACCTCACCCCGCACCGAGATGCCCGAGCGCCCCGGAACGGCCACCTTGCGCGGCGACAGGTCGACGTAGATGTTCTGGCCCGTGGCGAACACCTGCTCGGCGGCTCGCCAGGCCCGGTCGTCGAGCAGGCGGTCACGCACCACGCCCAGCTCACCGGCCCGGTCGTTGGCGTAGACCACGTCATTGAAGCTGTCGACCACGACGACGCCGGTCGGTGAGAGCGACACGATGTGGCGGAGCATCTGCGAGACGGTCATGCCCGCCTCCTCGGCCTCCCGGCGCTGCCGTCGGGCGACCATGCGTGGTGCCACCGCGGCGCCGACTGCCCCACCGATGCTCACGGCGAGCAGCGCTACGACCGCCGTCAGCAGTAACGCCGACACCAAGCTCACGCGAAAATCGTACGCACGCGGTGAACGTCATCCCAGCAGCGTGCGGCCAAATCGGGATATGTCACACGACCAAAGACAGGAGTTCGGTTGCTGTTAACCATGCGTAACCTGCCGTTTGCCGTATCGGTGTTGTCGTCGCGGCGCTTGCTAGGACTCCGCGCCCGGACACCACCGGCGGGCTATTTCGCCCCCTGCGCCGCGACCGCGGCCGCACCGGCCGCCGCGGCCTCCGGATCGAGGTACTCCCCGCCCACCACCAGCGGCTTCAGGTTCTCGTCCAGGTCGTAGCGCAGCGGTATCCCGGTCGGGATGTTCAGGCCGACGACGTCCTCGTCCGACATCCCGTCCAGGTATTTGACCAGCGCCCGCAGCGAGTTGCCGTGCGCCGCGATCAGCACCGTCTTACCGGCCTTCAGGTCCGGCATGATCGTGCCCTCGTAATACGGCACGAACCGGGTCACGACGTCCTTGAGGCATTCGGTCAGCGGGCCGCCGCCGATATCGGCGTAGCGCGGATCGGCGTCCTGGCTGAACTCGCTGCCCTTCTCGATCGGCGGTGGCGGCGTGTCGTAGCTGCGCCGCCACGCCATGAACTGCTCCTCGCCGTATTTGGCCTTGGTCTCGGCCTTGTCCAGGCCCTGCAGGGCGCCGTAGTGGCGTTCGTTGAGCCGCCAGTCGCGGTGCACCGGGATCCACAGCCGGTCGGCGGCGTCGAGGGCCAGGTGCGCGGTGCTGATCGCCCGGCGCAGCAGCGACGTGTAGAGCACATCGGGCGCCAGACCCTGGCCGGCCATCAACTCACCGCCCCGCACCGCCTCGGCACGGCCCTTGTCGGTCAGGTCGACATCGACCCATCCGGTGAACAGATTCTTCTCGTTCCAGTCGGACTCGCCGTGGCGGAGCAGGATCAGCGTGGGCATGGGCTCATCCTGTCACAGCGGTTCAGTCCTCGCCGTCGTCGATGAGGTGCTCGAACGCCTTGAGATTGCGCAGCGACTCGCCACGCGAGACCCGCCACTCCCATTCCTTCTGGATCGACGACCTAAAGCCCAACTCCAACAGGGTGTTGAAATCCGAATCGACGGCTTCGAGCACCTGGCCGAGCACCCGGTCGATCTCGTCGGCGGAGACGGTGGCCAGCGCCATCCGCCCGACCAGGTAGATGTCGCCGACGTTGTCGAGGGTGTAGGCGACGCCGTAGAGCCTGCGGTTGCGCTTGAGCAGAAACCGGTAGACACCTTCGAAGTTCTCGTCGGGCTTGCGGCAGACGAACGCCTCGACCCGCACCGAGTGCTCCCCGACCGACAGGATGGTGTTGGTCACCAGCCTGCGCTCGCCGGGCAGTTCGACGACGATGCCGGACTGGCCGCCGTGCGCACCTTCGTGCTCGTGGTATACGAGTTCGTGTTCGTCCAGGGTCGCCACGATGGCGTCGCGCACGGTCTGTGGGCTCACGCGCGCACCCCGCGCCGCATGGTGAACCGCCGCCCGGTCCGCCGCGGCGGCCGCGGGTGGCGGGCGCGGTAATCGCTCATCGCCCTGGAGTACCCGGCCAGCAGACCGTCCGCGGTGTGTGACCAGGAGAAGCCGGCGGCATGGATGACCGCGGCCCGGCTCAGCGCGGCCGGATCACGCTGCAGCACACCGTCGATCGCCGCGGCCCAGTCGTCGATGCCGTGGCCGTCGACCAGCGCTCCGCTGACGCCGTCGGCCACCGCCACCGGCAGTCCGCCGACCGCGGCCGCCACCACGGGGGTGCCGCAGGCCTGCGCCTCGACCGCGACCAGGCCGAAGGATTCCGAATAGCTGGGCACCGCGACCAGGTCGGCCGCGCGGTACACGTCGACCAGCCGCTCACGGGACTGCGGCGGCAGGAACGTCACGCGGTCGCCGATACCGAGGTCGTCGGCGAGCCGGATCAGGGTGTCGGGCTCGGCCAGGCCACTGCCCGAGGGCCCGCCGGCGATCAGCACCCGCAGCCCGGGCAGCTTGGCGGCGGCGCGCAGCAACACGTCGGGCGCCTTGAGCGGCTGGATCCGGCCGACGAAGGCCACCACCCGCTCGTGTGCGGCGATGCCAAGCGCGGCCCGCGCGGCGCCACGGTCCCCCGGGGTGAACGCCTCGAGGTCGACGCCGGGGTGGACCACGTCGATTCGGGAGCGGTCGGCATGATGCAACGAAACCAGTTGCTGCGCTTCGTGTTCGGTGTTGACGATCAGCCGGTCGGCCTCGTCGACCACCTGCTGCTCCCCCACCGAGCGCATCGGCGGCTCCGGCGCGTCCCCCTCGGCCAGCGCGGCATTCTTGACCGCGGCCAGGGTGTGCGCGGTGTGCACCAGCGGCACCGCCCAGCGGTCCCTGGCCAGCCAGCCCACCTGCCCGGACAGCCAGTAGTGCGAGTGCACGATGTCGTAGTAACCCGGCTCGTGGGTGGCCTCGGCGCGCAGCACCCCGGCGGTGAACGCGCACAGCTGGGTGGGCAGATCGTATTTGTCCAGCCCCTCGAACGGCCCGGCCACCACATTGCGCACCAGCACCCCCGGCGCCACCGGGACCACCGGGGCGTCGGCCGAGGACGTCGCCCTGGTGAACACCTCCACCTCGACGCCGCGGCGGGCCAGCTGCAGAGCGGTCTGCAGGATGTAGACGTTCATCCCGCCTGCGTCACCGGTGCCCGGTTGGGCCAGCGGTGAGGTGTGCACGGACAGCACCGCGACCCGGCGAGGGCTCTCGTGGCGGTTGCGGAGCTCAGAACCGTCTGCAGCTAGGCGCACACCTCCATGTCTACACCGCCGCTATATCTACCCCGCTCGCGGATCGGCGGGTCTGGGCACGTCGCATCGCGCCGATCGGATCGGCGTAGAGCCCACCCAGCGAAACGATGCCCGCCCCGGCCTCCTGCACCCGGTTGCCGAATGCGGTGACCCGGATATCGCGTGCTCCCAGCACCGAGCGCTCCCGGAACGCGGCCTCGACCGCGGGCATGCCCTCGGGGTATTCGGTGAAGGCCTGGCCGCCGACCACCAGTTCGTCGGGGTTGAGCAGATC
Source organism: Mycobacterium sp. NPDC003449 (assembly GCF_053588415.1). Lineage (NCBI taxonomy): Bacteria > Bacillati > Actinomycetota > Actinomycetes > Mycobacteriales > Mycobacteriaceae > Mycobacterium > Mycobacterium sp. NPDC003449. The sequence goes on along the minus strand of NZ_JBSFPX010000126.1, from coordinate 16,907 downwards.
GCGCAGCAGCGCGACGGCCTCGCCGAGCACCCTGGCCCGGTCCTCGAGCAGGGCCCTGGCCCGCTCGCCGGCCTCCGGTCCGCCCTGACGCGCCGCCCGCAGCACCCCCGGCAGCGTCGATGACGGTCCCTCGGCCGGCACGATCCGCAGCCGCCGCGCCGCGGTGAGCACCGCCTCGTCACTCACGGTCGACTCGAGCTGCCCTGTGTCGCCGAGCAATTCGGATTTCGCCGGAAGGCCCGCGATGGTGCCGGGGCCGCTGGCCGGGGAATGCACCCGCCCGTCGATGGACAGCGCGTAGCCCACGGTCTCACGGGCATACACATACAGGCTGGTCCTGGCCTGGCCGGTCTCCGGGGTGCGGCGCCGGCCGCCGAGCAGCAGCTCGGCACCGGCCATGGCGTCGACGTGGGAGGCGATCGAGACCGGCAGCCCCAGCGCCTCGGCGAGCACCGGCCCGACCGGCGCGTCGGCCCAGCCCAGCCGCGGATGGTCAACGTAGCCGGTGTCGCTGTCGACCACGCCGCCCGCCGCGACTCCCACCCACAGCGGGCGGCGGCGGTGCCAGCGGCTCAGGTACCGGCGCGCGCTGGAGGCCAGCGCGGCCAGCGCGGCGGCCTGGTTTCCCGGCGGGGTGGGGGTCTCCACCACGTCCAGGGTCCGGCCGAACAGGTCGGTGGCCACGATGCTGGTGGTGCGGGCACCGATGTGGATGCCCAGGGTCAGGAACGGTTCGTGGTTGACCTCGACCGGGACGCGCGGGCGCCCGATCGCACCCGACACCGCGAGATCGGCGCGTTCCCGCAGGATCTCCGCCTCAAGCAGGGCGGTGACCTGGCGGTTCACCGTGGCGATGCTCAACTGGGTGCTCTGGGCGATGACGTCGCGGGCGATCGGGCCGCGCTGCCTGACCGCACTGAACACCGACGCCGCGGCCACGTCGGCGACCTTGAGCGACGGAGCCACGATGTGCAGCAGTCGCGACTGCGGGTAGCGGGCCGCGGTGGCCGACGCCGACCGGTTGGCGCGTGCGGTGGATCGGGCCGGGGTGCGACGGATGGGGGTTGCGGTAGTCACGTGTCTGTCCTTACTGGAGGTCGGCTAGTGGGTCGGGGCCACACCTGGCGACTCAGTAGGACGAAGAACGACGTCCGGGTTCAGTCAGGGGCGGCGGGGTGCGCGACAACAACACGCACGCCGCACGAGGCGGAACTGAGAACTCCGGGTCACGAGACGAATTTAGCACGGCAACTAAGGTTGGGCAGATGACGACATCACAGCCCGGCCCCCGGGTGGCGGTTGTGACCGGCGCCAGCGCCGGCATCGGTGCGGCCACTGCGAAAACCCTTGCTGGCCTTGGTTTTCACGTAGTCTGCGCGGCCCGGCGGGCCGACCTCGTCGAGGCCCTTGCCGAGGAGATCGGCGGCACCGCGATTGTGGCGGACGTCACTGATCCCGATGCGGTGGCGGCCATGGCCGCCGGCCTGGACCGGGTGGATGTGCTGATCAACAACGCCGGCGGGGCCAAGGGACTGGACCCGGTGGCCGAGGCCGACCTCGACCACTGGCGCTGGATGTGGGAGACCAACGTGCTGGGCACCCTGCGGGTCACCCGCGCGCTGCTGCCCAAACTGGTCGACTCCGGCGACGGTCTGATCGTCACGATCACCTCGATCGCGGCGTTCGAGACCTACGACGGCGGGGCCGGGTACACCGCGGCCAAACATGCCCAGGGCGCGCTGCACCGCACGCTGCGCGGCGAGCTGCTCGGGAAGCCGGTGCGGCTCACCGAGATCGCGCCCGGTGCGGTCGAGACGGAGTTCGCGCTGGTGCGCTTCGACGGCGACCGGGAGCGGGCCGAGGGCGTGTACCGCGGCATCACGCCGCTGGTCGCCGAGGATGTCGCCGAGGTGGTCGGGTTCGTCGCGTCCCGGCCCGCGCACGTCAACCTGGACCAGATCGTGATCCGACCGCGCGATCAGGCCCCGCACGGACGGTTCAACCGGACCCTCGACTAGCGACCGGCGCCGAGTTCGACGTAACCGTCGCCGCGATCGCGATTCGACGACGGTTTCGTCGAACTCGCGGTGGACTTTCTAGCCGCCGGGGGACGGGCTGGGCGGCGGCGTGGTGGTGGTCGGCGTGCCCGACAGGGTCGGGGCGTCGGTCGGCGTCGCCGGGGCCGTGGCCGGGATGTTCGACGGCGCATCCTCGGTCGACAGCGCCGACATCGACTTCCACTCGTCCCAGTCCACCGCCCAGTCCCAGATGTCGCCGTCGGCGTAGGACAGCTGGATGCGGGTCCCGGTGACCTCGACCGGATCGCCGTACATCGCGGTGCCGAAATACTGCTGGGCATCCTCGAGGGACAGGTTGATGCAGCCGTTGGTGACGTTGCTGTTGCCCTGCGCACCCGAGCTGGCCGGGTTGGCGTGGATGAACTCGCCGTTGTTGGAGATGCGCACCGCGAACCGCTCCCGGATGTTGGTGTAGCCGGCCGCGGGATTGGTCATGTAGAAGTCCTCGTACTTCTCGGTGACCACGTGGATGCCGCTGCGCGTCACGTTGCGGTCGAGGTCGCCCTCGCCGTAACTGCACGGGAAGTCCATCAGCACGCCCCCCGAGCCGTCGAGCACCTGGATGCGGTGTGAGGACGCCTCGGCCCGGACCAGCTGCTTGCGGCCGATCTCGATCTCGAGCGTCGAATCGGCGGCGCCGTAGGCACCGGCACCGAAGTCGACGCCGTACAGCGGCGCGGCGACGCTGACCTTGGTTCCGGACGGGTAGTACTCCCTGGTGCGCCAGTGCACCCGCGAACCCCCGGCTTCGTCGGGCAGCCAGGCCCAGCCGCCCTCCACCGGTGGGGTGGTGGTCACCTTGAGGGCTTTCTCGACGGTCGGCTTGTACTTGTCGTCGATGGCGGCGTCGAACTGCAGGATGATCGGCGCCGCGACGCCGACCACCTGGCCGTCGGCGAGCTGGAACTGCCCGTTGACCCGGACCTGGGGCGCGACGGTGGTGAACTTGCCCTCGACCTGCGTGGATTTGCCGTCCTGCCCGACGACCGAGCCCGACCAGGTGTAGGTGGCGTCGTAGCCCAGCGGTTCGGTGGTGGTGAACGCCGTGCGGTCCCGGTTGAAGCGGCCGGCGACCACCTTGCCGTCCGGGTTGGTCAGGCTGACCCGCTGGAACCAGCCGTCGGTCACCTCGACCCCCACCGGGTCGGTCGGGATGACGTCGCCGGCGTCGGCGGCCGGCTGGTAGGACAGCGTCGGCGCGGCCGGGGTGGCATCCGACTCACCGGTGCCGTCGGCGGATTTGCCAGAACATGCGGCCAGCGCGCCGGCCCCGATTCCGACGGCAAGCGCCGTCAGGGCGCGCCGCCGGTTCAGCAGCGGCGCGCAGGCGTGGGAATCACCGGCTGGGCTCACGTGGACCTAGGGTACCGACAGAGTGCATCCAAGCAGAATCGGTTCGGGTGTGAGATCGATCCCGAACGCCTCGCGGACCCCCGCCCTGACCCGGTTGGCCAGCGCGATCACGTCCGCGCTCGAGGCGTGGCCACGGTTGGTGATGGCCAGCGCATGCTTGGTGGACAGCCGGGCCGGGGCGCCGTCGCCGGGAAATCCCCTGCCGAACCCGGCCCGCTCGACCAGCCACCCGGCGGCCAGCTTCACACCGTCGGGCGCGGGGTAGTTCGGCACCGGGCCCGCGGCCGCCGCCCGCACCCGCTCGAACTCCGCCCGCGCCACCACCGGGTTGGTGAAGAACGAGCCGACGCTCCAGGTGTCGTGATCGCTCGGATCGAGGACCATTCCTTTGCCCGCCCGCAGCGACAGCACCGCATCGCGCACCCGCAGCGGGTCGGCGCGCTCCCCCGGCTCGACCCCCAGCGCGGTGGCCAGCTCCCGGTAGCGCAACGGGGCACTGCGCCCGTCGGCGCCCAAGGCGAACTCGACCTCCAGGACGATGGCGGCGTCGGAGTGTTTGAGGATGCTGGTGCGGTAGCCGAAGCCGAGTTCTTGCGGTGCGGCCCAACGGACTTCGCCGGTGCAGCGGTCCAGGAGCCGGACCCGTCGGATCACGTCGGCGACCTCGGCACCGTAGGCGCCCACGTTCTGTACCGGTGTGGCGCCCACCGAGCCGGGAATCCCGGACAGGCACTCCAGCCCGCCCAGCCCGTGCGCCAGGGCGGTGATGACGACATCGTCGAACACCGCGCCCGCCTCGGCGCGCACCAGGTTGTCCTGGACGGTGATCTCGGTGTTGGCCACCCGCACCACGGTCAGGCCGGGCATCGTGTCGGCGAGGTCGTCGGCGAGCACCACGTTCGACCCGCCGGCCAGCACCAGCACCGGCCCGGCGTCCACGGTCAGGGCCCGCAGGACGTCGACGAGCTGCTCGGTACTGGTGGGCGTGAGCACCCTGGGGGCGACCGGCCCGACCCGCAGTGTGGTCAGCGGCGCGAGCGGGACCCCCTCGACGACCTCCACCCCGGCGACATGTGAACTGACCACGGGCCGTAACGGTAGCCTGACCAGCTATGCCGCGATCATTCGACATGGCCACCGAATACGAGGGCAGCGTCGAACAGGTCCACCGGGCATTCGGCGACGAGCGGTACTGGCTGGCCCGGCTGGACGATTCGGGTGCCGACGACGCCACCCTGGACCGGCTGACGATCGGCCCCGACGGTGCGATCGAGGTGGCCACCACCCAGATCCTGCGGGCCGACCGGCTGCCCGGCCTGGTGTCGCAGTTCCATCCCGGCGACCTGAGCATCGTGCGCGAGGAGCACTGGCAACCGATCCGCGACGGGCAGGCCGCCGGGACCGTCGACGGCACCATCCCCGGTGCGCCGGTCGCGCTGACCGGAACCACGGTGCTGGCCCCGTCGGATGCCGGGGCCCGCTTGACCGTGCACACCACCGTCGAGGTGCGGGTGCCGCTGGTCGGCGGCAAGATCGAGAATTTCATCGGCGGCCAGCTGGTGGACCTGCTGATCGCCGAACAGCGCTTCACCACGGTGTGGATCACCGAGAACGCCTGACCGATCCCGGCTGGGCCGGGCGGTACCGTCGCACCATGGGTCGCCGGATGGAACACGCCATCGCCTTCGACGCACCCTGCGAGTCGATGTACGCCGTGTTCGCCCGCCGCGACTACTGGCAGACCATGCTGGAGCACTTCCGCGAGGTGGCGCCGCAGTCGGAACTGACCGGGTTCCGGTCCGGCGCGGACGGCATCGACGTGACGTTCCGTCAGGTGCTGCCCGGTTCGGACCTGCCCGCGATCGTGCGCAGCGTGATTCCGCTGGACATGGCGATCACCCGGGAACAGCATCTCGACCCCTACGACCCCGGGCGCGACGAGGCCATGGGCCACTACACGGCGACGGTGGCGCACGCGCCCGGCCGCCTCGACGGCCGCTACCGGCTGACCGCGACGGGCACCGGCAGCCAGCTGCAGTTCACCAGCTCCTGCAAGGTTCCGGTGCCGCTGCTCGGCGGCAAGCTCGAAGGGATGGTTCTGCAGTTCATGAAAGAGGTCCTCGTCGCCGAGGAGGCGTTCACCGCTGACTGGATCGCGCAGCACCAGTAGGCCGGTCGGTGCCATCACCAGGGGCACCACCGGCTACAACCGGTTGCGTCGCAGCGACCGGTGGCTGGTGCACTCGGCCCGGGTCCGCACCGCGCTGCGCAGCGCCGCCGACCCGCTGGTGGTCGATCTCGGGTACGGCGCGCTTCCGGTCACCACGCTGGAACTGGCCGCCCGGTTGAGATCGATCCGCGACGGTATCCGGGTAGTAGGCCTGGAGATCCACCCGGAACGGGTGGCCACCGCCCTGGCCCGGCGCCCCGAGCCGGGCACGCCGGCCGTGGACTTCGCGCTCGGCGGGTTCGAACTGGCCGGCCTGCGCCCGGTCCTGGTGCGGGCATTCAACGTGCTGCGCCAGTACCCGGTCGAGGCGGTGCCCGACGCCTGGGCGACGATGCGCAAGCGCCTGGCCCCCGGCGGCCTGATCGTCGACGGCACCTGCGATGAGCTGGGGCGCCGGTGCTGCTGGGTGCTGTTGGACGCGGCCGGGCCCGCCAGCCTCACACTGGCCTGCGACCCGTTCGCCATCGGGACGCCGTCGGATCTGGCCGAGCGGCTGCCCAAGGTGCTGATCCACCACAACGTCGCAGGTCAACCGATCCACACCCTGCTCACCGCGGCCGACCGGGCCTGGGCCGGCGCGGCCGGGCACGGGGTGTTCGGGCCGCGGGTGCGCTGGCGGGCCATGCTGGAACAGCTGCGCGCCGAGGGCTTCGACGTCGCCGCGCCGCGCCGCCGGATGCGCGACGGGGTGCTCACGGTGCCCTGGGCAGCCGTGGCGCCCGTAAGCTGAACCCATGCGAATTGCGCTGGCGCAGATCGCCACCGGCACCGAGCCGTCGTCGAATCTGGAAATCGTCGAGGACTACACCCGCCGCGCCGCCGCCGAGGGCGCGGCGCTGGTGCTGTTCCCCGAGGCCACCATGTGCCGGTTCGGGGTCGCGCTGGGCCCGGTGGCCGAGCCGCTGGACGGGCCGTGGGCCACCGCGGTGCGCGATATCGCGACCAGGGCCGGGGTGGTCGTGGTGGCCGGTATGTTCGCGCCGAGCGGCGACGGCCGGGTCACCAACACGTTGATCGCGACCGGGGCCGGGGTCCAAACCCACTATCACAAGATTCACCTCTACGACGCCTTCGGGTTCACCGAATCACGCACCGTCGCACCGGGTTCGGAGCCGGTGACGATCGAGGTCGACGGCGTCACGGTCGGCCTGGCCACCTGCTACGACATCCGGTTCCCCGAGCTGTTCGTGGAATTGGCCGGCCGCGGTGCGCAGCTGACCACCGTGCACGCCTCGTGGGGATCGGGCCCGGGGAAGCTGGAGCAGTGGACGCTGCTGGCCCGCGCCCGCGCCCTGGACAGCACCGGATTCGTGGCGGCGGTGGATCAGGCGTATCCGGGCAACGAGATCGCCAAGGCCGGTCCGACCGGGGTCGGCGGCAGCCTCGTGACCTCGCCCACCGGGGACGTCCTCGCCGCGGCGGGCGAGGACCCGCAACTGCTCACCGTCGACGTCGACCTGGACTCCGCGCGCCGGGCCCGCGAGAGCATCGCGGTGCTCGGTAACCGTCCCCTGCTCGCCGCGCTCGGTCGCCCATAGCCCGCCCAGCCGGGTAGGGCACAATCGCTGGGATGACCGATCCCTGGGCCCGTCCCGCCGACCAGGCCCCGCCGCAGCCCCCGCCGCCTCCGCAGGCTCCGCCGCCCGGTTACCCGGCCGCATCCACCGGTCCGGCGGCGCAGCCACCGGAGCCGGATTCCTCACCGATGGCCAAGGTCAAGAAGCTGCTGTCGGATCCGCTGTCGATCGTGCTGGTGGTGGTGATCGTGCTGGCCCTGGTCGTCGCCGGGGTGCTCGGCGGTGAGCTCTACGCCCGCAACCGGGCCGACACGGTGGTCGCCGGCATCGTCGAATGTGTCGTGCAGGACGGCGCGAAGGCGTCGTTCGACCCGCTGCCCCCGTTCCTGATGCAGCATGTGACCGGGCATTACACCAACATCAACATCGAAACCGCGGGCAACCAGATCCGCGACGCCAAGGGGATGAAGGTCAAGCTGGACATCAGGGACGTCCGGCTGCAGGAGACCGCCGACTCCGCGGGCACCGTGGGCTCGCTGACCGCCGATATCGACTGGTCCCTGGACGGGCTGCGCCAGACCGCGGCCGATATGGTCCAGCTCCCGTTCGTCGGGTCGGCCATCACCGACGTCACCACCAACCCGTCCGAGGGCACCATCGAACTCAAGGGTCTGGTCGGCAACATCGTCGCCAAGCCCAGGGTGGTCAACAAGGGCATCTCGCTGCAGATCATCGAGCTGAGCGCGATCGGGCTGTCCTGGCCGCGCGAATCCATCCAGCCGATCCTGGACCGGTTCACCGACCAGCTGACCGGCAGCTACCCGATGGGCATCCACGCCGACAGCGTCCAGGTCACCGACAGCGGGGTGGCCGCGCAGTTCTCCACCCAGAACGCCGCGATGCCCAAGGGTGAGCAGGACCCCTGCTTCGCCGGGATCTGAGCCGGGCGACGCGACCGGGCCGGCTCAGCCGTCGAAACCGTCGAGCACCGCGCAGGTACCCGACAGCCCCAACCGGGTCGCGCCGGCGTCGAGCATCGCCGCGGCCTGCTCGGCCGTGCGGATCCCGCCGCTGGCCTTCACCCCGAGCCGCTCTCCCACGGCACCGGCCATGAGTTCGACGGCGCGTACCGAGGCGCCGCCTGCGGGATGGAAGCCCGTCGACGTCTTCACGAAGTCCGCTCCGGCGTCCTCGGCGGCCCGGCACACGTCGACCAGCCGGGTCTCACCGGACAGGCTGAGCAGCGCCGCGGATTCCACGATGACCTTGAGGGTGGCGGCCGGAACCGCGGCCCGCACCGCGGCCACGTCGGCGGCAACCGCGGCCAGCGCGCCCGTCACGGCCACGCCGACGTCGATGACCATGTCGATCTCGGCAGCGCCCGCCGTAGCCGCGAGCTGGGCCTCGGTGGCCTTGATCCCGGGAAGGTGCTTACCGGACGGGAAACCCGCCACGGCGGCGACGGCCAATCCGGGTGGGGCGGCGTGCGCGGCGACCGCCACCACGGGCGGGGACACGCACACCGCGAACACCCCGAGGTCGGCGGCCTCGGCGACCAGCGCGGCGACGTCGGCCTCGGTCGCCTCGGGTTTGAGCAGGGTGTGGTCGACGAGCGCGGCGACCTGCCCGCGGGTGTAGGCGCCCATCAGAACGGTTCCTCGGTGCCGCCGGGGTTGCAGCCCGCCGCCAGCATGTCCTGCGGTGACACCTCGGGCCGCCACGGCTCCAGATTCCAGCTGGTCTTGCCCGGCTCGTTGGCCTCGGCGAAGTCCCAGTGGCAGATGAACTGGTCGCGCATGCCCGTGCTGTCGGCGTCCGGTGCCAGCGCCAGCACCTGGGCCCAGGCCGCATCGGCAGCGGCGGCCGCGTCCGGCTGCCCGGCGTGCCGGCGCGCGGCCTCGGTCGGGTACACCCGGAGGCTCGACAGATCGCCCCATTTCGCCCATTCGACGTGGTCGACGTAGGGCGTCGCGGGTTCGGCGGCGGCCGGTGCGGCAAGGGCGGACATCACGGCGGGGGTCAAACTCGCCGCGGCAAGCGCGGCCACGGTCAGACGCATCGAGTCAGCGCGACTTTCCTTGGATCTCAAGCAGTTTGGGCCGGACGTCGACGAGGTACACGCCGGTGGCGCAGGCCGAGATGGCGGCACCGAACGCGTCGCGCAGCAGCAGTTCGAGCAGCAGCCCGACGCCGATGATGGCCAGCCACACCGGCTTGGTGAGCTTACCCGTGGCCGTGTAGGCGTCCGGGCGCTGCATGGCCGCGTGCACGAAGGCGTAGACACCGACGACGAAGACGACGATGACGAGCACCGACACAATGACGCCCGCAAGGTTGGGAAGTATCACCTCACCAGCCTATGCGGGCGTCATCGTCAACGTCGAATGGCGCGGGGCCGGGCCCGGGCGCCGCGCGACCTACTTCTGGGTCACCCGCTTGGCCGGGGCGGCCTTCTTGGCGGGGGCGGCCTTCTTGGCCGGCGCCTTGCGGGCGGGAGCGGCGGCCTTCTTGACCGGCGCCTGAGCCTTCTGAGCGGTCTTCTCGACCTTCTTCGGCAGCTCGACGCCCACCAGCTTGGCGGCCCGCTCACCGACGGCACGGGTCTGCGAGGCCACGTTGCCCAGCGCTTCCTGGGTCAGCTCGACGGCCTGGTCGGTGTAGCCCTCGACCCGGTTGGCGGCGTCGCCGATGGCCGGCTGGCTGCGCAGCCGCTCCAGGGCGGCCTCGCCGCGCTCCACGAGCTTGTTGTAGGTGGCGGTGGCCTGGTCGGCGTAGCCCTCGGCGGCCCGGCGCAGCTCGTCGGAGCTCAGCCGGTCGCGCAGCTCGCCGAACTGGCCGGGCAGTTCCTCCTGCAGCTTGGTCAGGCGGGCCCGGCTCTCCCCGACGCGCGACTCGGCGTCGGTGCGGGCGTCCTCGGCACGCTCACGCAGGCTCGCGACGATCTCGTTGACGGTGGCCAGGGCCAGATCGGCGGCGCCGACGGCGGCCAGCAGCGGGGCCTTGAGGTCCTCGATGGTCGGTTGGGTCTTATCGGTCATGTCGAGTTTCCTTTCCACGGAATGAATTTGGTGCTCTCGTTATCGGACAGTGGGTGGGTGTCAGGCGGTTGGATCAGGCGTCGACTCCTCACCTACAGCGGCTTCGTTCTGTTGGCGAAACGACGAATAGATCTCGAGCAGCACCTGCTTCTGCCGTTCGGTGATGCTCACGTCGTTGACGACGGCGTCCCGGACTTCGCTCGGTCCGCTGGGCTCCAAGATCCCGGCACGGACGTAGAGCACTTCCGCCGACACCCGCAGCGCCTTCGCGATCTGGTTGAGCACGTCGGCTGAGGGTTTGCGCAATCCCCGCTCGATCTGACTGAGGTAGGGGTTGCTGACGCCGGCCTTCTCGGCCAACTGCCGCACCGATACCTGCGCCGCTTCACGCTGGGACCGGATGAAGCCTCCGATGTCCTGCGCGGCGTTGGACACGACGGCGGCCAGATTCTCATCCTGCGCCATTTATGCCCCCTCGTAGGTTGGGTATCCGTTTACGACGGATACCACGCTACGACGGGGTGCTAACTTTTGCAAGCACTAGCTAGCGCAGGTCAGAAGAGTAGTTGGGCTACCGAATAGATGCTCAGGCCGGCCGCCGCCCCCACCACCGTGCCGTTGATCCGGATGAATTGCAGGTCACGGCCGACGTGGAGTTCGATGCGCCGACTGGCCTCGTCGGCGTCCCAGCGCTCGATGGTCTCGGTGATGATCGCGGTGATCTCGACCCCGTATTCGGCCACCAGATGCTGGGCCGCCCGCACGATCCAGTTGTCGACCTTGTCGCGTAGCTCGGCGTCGTCGCGCACCGACTCACCGATGCGCATCACCGAGTCGGCGATCCGGGTCCGCAGCGCCGACGACGGATCGTCCACCGACTCCAAGATGATCCGTTTGGCCGCACCCCATGCCGTCTCGGCGGCCCTGGCCACCTCGTCGCGGGCCATGATCTCGTCCTTGACGTTCTCGGCCCGCTGAATCGTGGCCTCGTCGTGCTGGAGATCGTCGGCGAACTCGAACATGAACCGGGTCGCCGACCGGCGCAGTTCGTGGTCGGGATTGCGGCGCACCTTATCGGTGAAATCCATCAGCTCGCGGTGGATCCGCTCCCCGACGAGATGATCGACCCAGCGCGGCGACCAGCCCGGCGAGTCGCGTTCGATCACCCGCTCGATCACCTCGCCCGAGTTCAGCGACCACTGGAAGGCGCGGTCGCACAGCAGCTGGATCAACGCCTCCTGCCTGCCCTCGGCCAGCAGGCTCGAGAGCACCCGGCCGATCGGCGGCCCCCACCTTGGCTCGGCGATGCGTTTGACGATCATCCGGTCCAGCACGTGCTGGACATCCTCGTCGCGCAGCAGCTCCACGCCGACCCGCAGCACCGTGGCCGCCTCGGTGGCCACCCGCTCGGCATGCGAACGTTCCGAGAGCCACTTGCCCGCGCGGCCGGCCACCTGGGCGTCGCGCAGCTTGGTCGCCACCACCTCCGGGGACATGAAGTTCTCCCGGACGAATGCGCCGAGCCCCTCACCCAACTGGTCCTTCTTACGCTTGATGATCGCGGTGTGGGGGATCGGCAGACCCAGCGGATGCTTGAACAGCGCCGTGACGGCGAACCAGTCGGCCAGCGCACCGACCATGCCCGCCTCGGCGGCGGCCCGCACATAACCGACCCACGGGGCGGCGCCGCGCGACTGCGCCCACGTGCACAGCAGGAAGACGATGGTGGCGCCGATCAGAAAGCTCAGCGCGACCAGCTTCATCCGCCGCAAACCCCGCTGGCGTTCGGCATCGGCCGCGGTATCGGCACCGGCCAGCGTCTCGGCGAAGCTACGCGGCGGCGCGGGCAACGCACGCGGCTCGTCATTGAATCGATGTGCCACGAGTCCATCATCCGCCATCGCGCCACCTGCGCCCGGAACCCTCGGGCGGATACCGCTCCATCGGCCGTACTATCGAGTGGAACTAGGGAATGGGACTACCGCGAAAAGTGGCACAGCAGACTCCGCCGGCGACGGTGAAGACCGATGGACGTAAAAGGCGCTGGCACCAGCACAAGGTGGAGCGCCGCAATGAGCTGGTAGACGGCACCCTCGGCGCCATCCGGCGCCGAGGCAGCAACGTCAGCATGGACGAGATCGCCGCCGAGATAGGCGTGTCCAAAACCGTGCTGTACCGCTACTTCGTCGACAAGAACGACCTCACCACCGCGGTGATGATGCGGTTCGCGCAGACGACGCTGATCCCGAACATGGCCGCCGCTCTCTCCTCGAATCTCGACGGCTTCGCCCTGACCCGCGAAATCATCAAGGTGTACGTCCGGACCGTGGCCAACGAACCCGAGACGTACCGGTTCGTGATGACCAACAACTCGGCCAGCAAGAGCAAGGCGGTGGCCGATTCCGAGCAGATCATCGCCCGCATGCTCGCCGTCATGCTGCGCAGGCGGATGGCGCAGGCCGGGATGGACACCGCGGGCGCGGAGGCCTGGGCCTTCCACACCGTCGGGGGCGTGCAGTTGGCCACCCACTCGTGGATGTCGAATCAGCGGATGACCTCCGACGAACTGATCGACTACCTGACCATGCTGTCCTGGAGCGCGCTGTGCGGCATCGTCGAAGTCGGCGGTTCCCTGGCGAAGTTCAACTCGCAGCCGCATCCGTCACCGGTTCTGCCGCCGAAACTGCTTGACTAGATCGGATGAGTAGCAGTAACCAGTCCGACCTTCCCGACCATTGGACCCACGAGCCACACGAGCACCTGGCGTTCCGCCCCGGCGACAAGGTCGCCGACATCAAGACCAACCACACCCCCGGATTCAAGGGCTCCAAGTCCGATGCCCCGGAGTTGCAGGCCGAACGCAACGAGCGGTTCGCCGAGCTGCAGGAGATGCTCTACGCCGGCTCCCGCAGCGGTGACGACACCCGCTCGGTGCTGCTGGTGCTGCAGGGCATGGACACCGCGGGCAAGGGTGGAATCGTCAAACACGTTGTGGGAGCGGCTAACCCGCAGGGCATCCGGTACACGAGCTTCGGCAAGCCAACCGAGGAGGAGCGGGCCCACCACTACCTGTGGCGAATCCGCAACGCGTTGCCACCCGCCGGGCACATCGGGGTGTTTGATCGCTCTCACTACGAGGACGTGCTGATCGTCCGGGTACACAATCTGGTGCCGCCCGACGTGTGGGGCGCCCGCTACGACGAGATCAACACCTTCGAACGCGAGCTCGTCGACGCCGGGACCACGCTGGTGAAGGTGGCCATGTTCGTCTCGCTCGACGAGCAGAAGGAACGGCTCGGCGAACGGCTCGTGCGCCCCGACAAGTACTGGAAGTACAACCCGGCCGATATCGACGAGCGGCTGCTGTGGCCCAAATACCAGGAGGCCTACCAGGCCATGCTGGACAAGACCTCGACCGAGTACGCGCCCTGGCACATCGTGCCGTGCGACCGGAAGTGGTACAGCAGGCTGGCCATCACCGAGTTGCTGATCGAGGCGCTCAAGGGCCTGGAGATGTCCTGGCCGCCCGCGGACTTCGACATCAAAGCCGAGAAGAAGCGCCTGGCCGACGTCTGATCGGCTGATCGGCGCCGAGACTACGCTTTGTGGCGTGAAATCGCCGGTTTTGCGCCACAAAGCGTAGTCTCGGCGCGAGGGGAACCGGATGTCGGCCCGGTGCGTCGAATATCGGTGTGGGGGACATCGTCGTCGCTGCCGAGGCGCTCGCCGCAGGCGCCGTCACCCGACATGGGCTGCAGACGAGATATCGCAAACTTCATCAAAACATCTACATACCAAAGGATTTCACTCTCACCGCGCGATCGAGGGCTACCGCCGCCTGGCTGTGGTCCGGACGCACCGCAACGCTGGCCGGGTATTCCGCCGCGGCCGTACTCGGCAGCAAGTGGCTGCCCGATGAGGCACCGGCCGAGCTGGCGCGGGTCCGCCAGCCCTCCCCGCCCGGCATTCTGGTCCACACCGGCACCATCGCCGACGACGAGCTGCACATCGTCGACGGCATGATCTGCACCAGCGTCGCACGCACCTGCTATGACATGGGACGACGGCAACCACTCGACACCGCCGTCATCCGGATCGACGCGCTGCTCAACCGCACCGCGGGCCAACTCGCCGCCGTCACCAGCATCACCCGGCGCTATCCGGGCGCGAGGGGCATCCGTCGACTGCGCCGTGCGCTCGACCTTGCCGATGCCGGGGCCGAATCTCCACAGGAAACACGGTTACGACTGCTGCTGGTACGCGGCGGGCTCCCCCGCCCGGTCACCCAGATACCGGTGGCCGACGAGTCGGGCCGGGTGCGTCGGCGCATCGATATGGGGTGGCCCGAGTGGATGGTCGGCGTCGAATACGACGGGGACCAACATTGGACCGATCCGGAGATCCATGAAGGCGATATCGTGCGGCTGGAGTTTCTGGCCGCCCGCGGCTGGACGATCGTGCGGGTCAGCGCCAGGCAGCTGCGGTATCGGGGGCCCGAGGTCCTCGCCCGCGCCAGGGATGCGCTCCACCGGGCCGGTTACCCCGGCTGAAACGCGTCGAGGCTACGGTTTGTGGCGCGAATTCATCGAAATCGCGCCAACAACCGTAGCCTCGGCGGGCGGTGCCTACTTGACCAGGGTGAACTGGCCGACGTTGGTGATGCCGCGGCGGAAGAAGTCCGCGCAGCCGGTCAGGTACTTCATGTAACGGTCGTAGATCTCCTGGCCCTGCATGGCGATGGCCTCGTCCTTCTTGGCCTCGAGGTTGGCCGCCCACATGTCCAGGGTGCGGGCGTAGTGCGGCTGCAGCAGGTGGGTCCGCTCCAGCGTGAAGCCCGAACCGTCGGCGAGCTTCTCGATGTCCTCGACCGCGGGCAACTGCCCACCGGGGAAGATCACCTCACCGATGAACTTCATGAACTTCAGGTCACTGAGGGTGACCTTGATGCCGTTCTCGCGGAAGAACTGCTGAGTGTGGGCGAGGATCGTGTGCAGCAGCATCCGGCCGCCGTTCTCCGGCAGGAGACTGTAGGCACGCTCGAAGAACACCGGGTAGCGCTCCTGTTTGAACGCCTCGAAGGCTCCGATCGACACGATGCGGTCGACGGGCTCGTTGAACTCCTCCCAGCCCTGCAGCCGGATCTCGATGGAGCGCTCGGTGTCGAGCTTGGCCAGCCGCGCCCGCGCGTAATCCGACTGGGCCTTGCTCAACGTGATGCCGATGACATTGACGTCGAAGTTGGTGACGGCCCGCTCCAGCGCTCCGCCCCAACCGCAACCCACATCGAGCAGCGTCATACCCGGCTTGAGATCGAGCTTGCCAAGGGCCAGGTCGAACTTGGCGTTCTGCGACTCGTCGAGGGTCATGTCCTCGCGCTCGTAGTAGCCGCAGGTGTAACCCATGGTGGGGCCCAGGAACAGTGCGAAGAACTCATTGGAGATGTCGTAAATCGACTGAGATTCCTCGTAGTACGGCGCCAGTTCGGACTCGACGTTAGACATGCGAAAATTTACCCTTTACGTTTCTTCAACTGACGACGACCGGGGGGCCGGCGAGAGACGGCGCGCAGACTCGTACCCGAGCCGGCGGCCCTACTGTGGGTAGAGTAGCTAAGCCAAGCTACAAGTGCCAGCGCGGGTGGACTCAATAGGTATAGAAGCCCTGCCCCGATTTTTTGCCCAGCTGCCCCGCCTCCACCATGCGTAACAGCAGCGGCGGCGCTGCGTACAAGGGCTCCTTGAACTCGTCAAACATCTTGTCCGCGATTAGCTTTAGGGTGTCCAGACCGACCAGATCCGACAGCCTCAGCGGCCCCATCGGGTGGGAGAGTCCGGCCACAACGGCCTTGTCGACGTCCTCGATGGTGGCGAACCCGCCCTCGACCATCCGGATCGCTGCGAGCAGGTACGGCACCAGCAACGCATTGACCACGAACCCGGAACGATCCGAGCACCGCACCACCTGCTTACCGAGCACGGTTCCGGCGAACTGCTCGGTGCGGGCGGCCGCGGATTCGCTGGTCACGAGCGTGCTGACCAGCTCGACCAGCGGGAGCACCGGCACCGGATTGAAAAAGTGCAGGCCAAGCACCCTGTGCGGATTCTGGGTGGCCGCTGCCAGTTTCATGATCGGAATGCTGGAGGTGTTCGACGCGAGCACCGCGTCGGGGTCGGTGACCACCCGGTCCAGGTCGGCGAAGATCTTGCTCTTGACCGCCTCGTCCTCGATCACCGCCTCGATGACGAGCTGGCGATCCGCCAGATCGGACAGCTCGGTGGTGAATGTCAGGCGGCCCAGGACCGCGTCGCGGTCGTCGGCCGCCAACTTGCCCTTGCTCACCGCGCGTTCAAGCGACGACTCGATGCGCGCCCTGCCCGCGTCCGCCAACTCCTGGGTGGTCTCGAACACCACGATGCCGGCGCCCGCGCGGGCGGACACCTCGGCGATACCCGATCCCATTTGTCCGGCGCCGATGACGCCGACTCGTTCAATGCTCGTCACGGTCAAACTTTCTACTCCACTGCCGAGCAGACGCAAAAGTCCCCGACACTCCGTGGTGTGGGGGACCTTCGCGTCTGCTCGCGCAGAGATCTAGTTGTAATTCCCGGCCAGGTTGTGAACGCGTAGGCGTTCGATGGGGGTAAGTCCGCCGATACCAGTGTGGGCTCGGTGGTGGTTGTAGTGGTGCAGC
>NZ_JBSFPX010000125.1:0-22007 GCF_053588415.1 Mycobacterium sp. NPDC003449 | reverse complement strand
CAATCACTGGCCGTGTACCCGGTCGATTACCCCGCGAGCGATCAATGGGCCACGGGCGCTGAGGGTGTCAGAGATGCGGGCGCTCGAATCGTCTCGATGGCCGGAGTCTGCCCCAAGACGAAAATGGTTCTCGGCGGGTACTCACAAGGTGCGGCAGTCGCCGGGTTCGTCACATCGGCCGCCGTGCCCGACGGTGTCGATCCGGCGACAGTTCCCAAACCGCTCGAACCCGACGTCGCCGAGCATGTCGCCGCGGTGGTGCTCTTCGGCCTGCCGAACGAACGCGCGATGAACTTCCTGGGCGAACCCGCGGTGGCTATCGGCCCGCTGTACAAGCCGAAAACCCGCGAACTGTGCGCCACCGAGGACCCGGTCTGCTCCGACGGGCTGAACTTCGCCGTACACAACCCGATCAGTTACGACGGCGATCTGACCGATCAGGGAGCGGCATTCGCCGCGGGCCGCCTCAATGCCGCGCCTCAGCCGATCACCGACTGACAACCATCGGCGATCGCCGAGCCGGGATCGTCACGGCCGCATGGCCTCGCGCACACAACCGCGCAACCAGCGGTGCGCACCGTCGGCGTCGTGACGCGGGTGCCAGGCCATGCTGAGAACCAGCGGCGGTAGCTTGAGCGGAATCTCGAATGTGACCAGCCCGAACGTTTCGATGGCATTTCGGCCGATCCGATCGGGCAGCATTCCGACCAGGTCGCTGTCCCGGATCAGGAACAGACCGCCCGCCGGGTTGGGCGCACAGGCGACCACCCGGCGGCGCAACCCGTGTTCGGCGAGCAGATCGTCGACCGGGCCGCGCAGCCGGCCGCGCCGGGAGAACACCACATGCTCGGCTGCCGCGAACCGCTTGAGTGTCACCCGTTTTCCCGCCAGCTCGTGGCCCTTCCGAACCACCCCGACCAGACGTTCGTCCACCACATGCTCGATCAGCGTCTCCGGCTCGGTGCGGCGGATCTGGCCTATCTCGATGTCGACGTTGCCGTCGCGTAGCGACTGGGTGTCCTCATGACTCTCCGCCACGAATCGAACGGTGACCCCGGGCGCTTCCGCTCGGATCCGGGACAGCAGGCGAGGTCCGATCGTGCTGAACAATCCCTCGCCCAGTTGCAGCGAGAACGAGCGCCGCAAGGTCGCGGGGTCCGGGGCGTCCGCCGGGGTGAACACGGCCATGGCCTGCTGGACCAGGTCGTGCACCGCGCCCTGCATGGCCAGCGCGCGCGGGGTGGGCACCATGGTGCGGCCCGCGCGCACCAGCACCGGATCGTCGAGCAGGCGCCGCAACCGGCTCAGTGTGCGGCTCATCGCCGGGGCCGAGGTGTGCAGCCGTTGTGCCGCGCCGCCGACGCTGCGCTCGTCGAGCAACGCGTCCAGCGCGGGCAGCAGGTTGAGGTCCAGGCTCTCCACGGACTCGATTGTCATCTCGAATTCCATTTTTGACAACTATTGATGACCAAACATGCACTGGTATGCAATCGAGAACGCGAATACCGTGAACCGCATGACAACAACACTGACATCTGATCCGGTAACCACTGTGCTGCAACGGCTTCTGACCGCCGAGCAGGAAGGCGACCCGGCAGCGTTCGCCGAGGTGGGCAGCTACCCCCTCGACGCCGACGCCGCCCAGCGCGCCGAACTGTTCAAGGACGTCTACATGTCGGTCTCCGAGACCGGCGGCGAGCTGCTCTACCTGCTGGCCAGGGCGGTCGGCGCCCGGGCCGTCGTCGAGTACGGAACCTCGTTCGGGGTCTCGACCATCTACCTCGCCAGCGCCGTCCGTGACAACGGCGGCGGCACGGTCATCGGCAGTGAGCTTCAGCCGGAGAAAGCCGCTGCGGCACAACGGAACTTCGACGACGCCGGGCTGACCGAGCTGATCGATCTGCGCGTCGGCGACGCCAGACAGACCCTGTCCGATATCACCGGCCCGATCGACCTGGTGCTGCTCGACGGCTGGCCCGAACTCGCGCTACCCGTTCTCGAAGTGCTCGAACCACGGCTGCGTCCCGGCACGCTGATCCTGGTCGACGATGTGAACATGGACTTCGGCCACGACGCCCACAGCGCGCTGCGCAGCTACCTGGCCGACTCCACGGAATACCTCTCGGTGACGCTGCCCATTGCCGACGGTATCGAGGTCTGCGTCCGGCTGGGCTGAGGGCACTCAGGCCGTCGCGGCGGAGCGCCCGTCGAACACCGCGATGGGTTTGATCCTGTCGCGGATCTCGGCCAACGGGATCATCGGATGATCATGGTCGTGCGCCGGAGTGGGGCAGTTCGGCTGCACTCGAGAGTGATTCGCCAGCTCGACAGGCTGGCCGTGTGGCGTACCGAGATAGGCTAGGCGCCACTCTTCGTGCCGTTCCTCGAGCAGGTCACTGGACAGTCCGGCATACCGGTCGATCATCCGGTTCACTGTGGTCAACCATTGCCGGTAGTAGGACTCGGTGACCGTCTCTTCCGGGAGCCGCGGCGTATTGCTGATCTCGGTGGAGAATTCGTCCACCCATTCGGTCCAGGTGAACAGTTTCTGACGGGTCAGCGCTACCACGATCGCGAAAGCCTCTACCTGCCAGGGCTCTTCGAAGGCAACTTCGGGATCCTCATCCTCGGCAAGCAGTGCGTTCATGACGGCTGGCCCGGGTCGAGGTAGCTTTCCCACAGGTCGATGTAGATCCACGAGTTGGGAGTGCCGCGGTCACCGAACAGCTCACTGCTGCTGAACTTGATGCTGTACAGGTGCTCGGGATTCTCGCCCCGGCCATGTGCCATGGTGTCGGGGTAGACGAAGAACCCCTGATGGCGGTCGACGACGCCGGTGTGGCACTTCGCGTAGGCGGGCAGCCGGGTGTGCCCGATCGGATTGTGGTTGCGCACCACCACTGTGTCCCCGACGGCGAAGCGCGGTTCGACGGTGACAGGACGGGTGAAGTCACCGGGGGTTCGGATAGCGCCGAGAACCTCGGCGGGAGCGAGCTTCCGCATGTCAGGCGATCTCCTCGGCTTCCAGTTCGGCGATGCGCGTGGACAATTCTTCCTCGGTGAAGAGTCCGTTGGCGAAACCGAGGTTCTCCGCTGCCCGCAACCAGTGCACGTAGTACGGGGTGCTCAGGTACTCCGCGGGGTCCATAATCTCGATGGAGTGCCGGAACTCGTCGAGCGGACACAAACCGGACGCGAAGTAGAGGCCGATCACCGAGAACACGTCCCTCTCCCAGTCACCGTGGAACACCACCTCGGGGTTCTCGGTCTTGACGGTGCCCATCCCATCTTTGCCACCGACGTCGTGAATCCCGTTCATGCTGCCGCACCTTCGGGAGCCGACGCCAGTTTGGTGCCGATCATGGCGTCGCGGCTCACCAGCTCGGCGAGTTGCTCGACGGTGAATTCGTCAGTGCCCGAGGGGCGTTGCGGGATCACGATGTAGCGGATCTCAGCAGTGCTGTCCCACACCCGGATCTCGATGTCATCGGGCAGCGTGGTCCCGAACTCGCCGAGCACCACCCGCGGCTCGAAGACCACCCGGGCGCGGTACTGCGGCGCCTTGTACCAGGCCGGTGGCAGGCCCAGCACGGCCCACGGGTAGCAGGAACACAGTGTGCACACCACGACGTTGTGTACCTCGTCGGTGTTCTCGACGAAGATGACGTGCGCCCCCTCAAACCCGGTCATCCCCAGTTCGGCCAACGTGACGGTGCCGTCGGCGAGCAGTTTCGCCTTGAAATCCGGCTCCGCCCAGGCCCGGGCGATCACCGCGGCGCCGTCCTTGGGGCCGATCCGGTTCTCGTAGATGTCCACCACCTCGTTGAACGAATCCTGGTTGATGATGCCCTTCTCCACCAGCAGCGACTGCACCGCTTTGATCCGCAACTGGGCATAGGGCGGTGGAGCGGTATAGCCGTCACTTCGCGTGATTTCTTCCATCGGGATGTCGATCCTTTCTCCACAGTTGACAGCGCTGGAGCGGCTCGCGGTGCTAGAAGGTCGGTCGTTCGAGTGTGGGACTACGGACTCAATCGTCGGACTGGTTGCGCGGCAGGCGATTCAGTACTTATGCGCCGCGACGCCCACGCTTTACGTCTGTTCGAGACCGTCGCTTGCGTCACATCGGCGTGACAACGAGTATCAACCGCACTTCCAATCTCGTCAATCGGAAGAGATGCACGCGCGGATGCACTTTTGCACCATCGCAGGTAGGACGGGCATAACTCGGTCGGCGTGCGGGTGTGAACTGTCAACGGCCCCACTGCCCTTACTGCGGTTGATGCTTCACGGCTCGCCGACATCAATCGCGGCATCCGAGCTCACGGACCACAGAACCTCGAAGAAGTTGCGTTGCATCTCGGCGTATTCCTGGCTTTCGATGACCATCGCGAATGTCTCCCTCGCCGACGAGAGTGACACCACTTCATGCGGCCCGATGATCTCGGTCATGGTGAACTCGTAGGCAGCGGGCGCGTGTTTGACGATCCGGAAATCGTGCGCGCTGGTGAGCCATCCTCCCGGCCAATCGTGATCTCGGGTACGGACAACGCGTAGCACCAATTCGCGGTCGCGGCGACCTTGGATGTACTCCGCCATCGCTGCCTCGCCAGGCACGGTCATGAGATCCCGCATCGAGAGAATCCCACAGATAGGCGACGGCCAGTCCAACGATTCGAACAGTGCGGAACGGATTCCGGCCGCACCTTCCAGGTAACGCACTTTGGGGCGGGCACGGTTCTCGGAGAACAGCGCACGCAACTGAGGGACAACGTCATTCAGCACACGCCGTCGACTGTCCCACTCCTCCAGCAGTTGGATCGGGTCGCTGGCCACCAGATGACTCTGGGTGCGCAGGTCCCCGGATTCGCCCGGCTCCGATTCGACCCGCGCCACCAGCCCACGGGCTTGCAGTCGCCGCGCGATGTCGTAGCCGCCGCTGCGACTCACGTTTGCTTCCCGCGCCGCCTCGGCGACGGTCGCGCGTCCACGCCGCAGAACCGCAAGGTAGAAGTGCGCATCCTTGGGGTCGAGCCCGGCATCCACGAGTTCCTGCCACATCTCGAAACCCTCTCATCTGTTGTCGAAAGTTGTCGACATACTTTGCGTTGACCGGCGGGAACCATGCCTTTACGGTCGGCAAATACCCAGTTCAGCAGCTTTCAAGAGCGTCGTATTGTTTCGACAGATTTAACAAGGATGACACAAATGACGAATGACCGCCTGCCCGCAGTGCGGGTCGCCGCCGTCCAGGCGGCGCCCGTGTTCCTCGATCGGGACAGCACGCTCGACAAACTCGAATCCTTGGTGGCCGACGCCGCCGCACAAGGAGCCGAGCTTGTGGTGTTCGGCGAAACCTTCGTCTCCGGGTTTCCGATCTGGGGCTCGGTGCTGGCTCCGGTGGACCAGCATGACCTGTATCTACGGCTCTTCGAGTCGGCGATCACCGTTCCTGGACCGCATGCCCAGCGGCTCGGACGCATCGCCGCGCGCCATGGCGTCGTGCTGTCGGTCGGTGTCAACGAACGCGCCGGCCACAGCCTCGGGCAGCTCTTCAATTCCAATCTGATCTTCGACCGTCGCGGCAATTTGGTGAACCACCGGCGCAAACTGGTCGGCACCTGGCATGAACGACTCACGTGGTCTCATGGCGACGCCCACAATCTCGAGCCGGTCGATCTCGGCGGCTGGTTCCTGGGGGCATTGATCTGCGGAGAAAACACCAATACCTTGGCCCGGTACACCCTGCTGGCGCAGGGCGAGCGGCTCCACATCGCCACCTACCCGCCCGCCTGGCCTTTCGACCAGCGCGCCGACGCACCCGAGTACGACCTCGCCGAGAGTATCCGATTGCGCAGCGCCGCACACAGTTTCGAAGGCAAAGTGTTCACCGTGGTGGCCGCCACCACACTGGACCAATTCGCCGTCGACGCCGTGGCCCAGGGTGACGAGCGAATCGAACGACTGCTGCGAGCCACTCCCACCGTCTCGATGATCGTCGGCCCCCGCGGCGAAGTCATCGCCGGTCCCCCGGAAGGGCACGAGGGCATCGTCACCGCCACCGTCGACCTTCACGACGAGATTGTCCTGAAACGCGCTCACGACATCGTCGGCACCTACAACCGTTTCGACATTTTCGACCTCCGCGTCGACAAGACCCGGCGACCCGCCATTACGACCACCGACGGTGAGTCGTCGGATCCCGACCACGCATGGCCTTCGGCTCTCTTGAACGGGGACGAGGTGTCAACAGATGTCCTCTGAAACCTCAGTCCGGGGAGTCGACGCGGCAGACCCCGAGAGTCAGCGCACCGACGATCCCGAGTACCGGGCGAACGGGCGTAAAGCGTTGCGCGCGGCGATTGCCGGGTTCTTCGTCGACATGTACGACGTGTACCTTCCGGTCATCACCCTGGCGCCCGCGATCGCGTACTTCATGCCCGCCTCTGCGACCCGAACAGAGGCGGCGACCCTCACGGCGTTGATCTTCGCGGTCTCTCTCATCGGCCGGCCCGTAGGTTCCATCATCTTCGGCTTCCTCGGCGACCGTATGGGAAGGCGCAAGACGACGGTGTGGGTCGCCGGCGGGTTCACGCTGTGCACCGGACTCATCGCGCTGCTCCCGGGCTATGCGGTCGCGGGATGGTGGGCTGCCGGGGCGCTGATCTTCCTCCGCCTGATCGACGGGGTTTTCCTCGGCGGCGAGTACACCGCGGCGAACCCGCTCGCGATGGAGTACGCACCTCGCCACCGCCGGGGCCTGTATGGAGCGCTACTCAACATCGGTTATCCCGCTGCTCTCGGGTTCATAACGCTGCTGACGATGCTGATCCTGTGGGTGTTGCCCGCCGGGGAGGCCAACTCTGCCTACAGCGTGTGGGGCTGGCGCATCCCCTTCGCGATCGGATTCGTCATCTCCGCCATGGTGTTCGTGCACTACCTGAGATCGGTTCCCGAGTCCGAGGTTTGGGCGAGAGCATCGAACGTCGGAAACCCGCTTCGGACCCTGCTGTCGGGTGCCAACTTGCGCAACTTCGCCGTCGCGTTCATCACCTCCACGGGTGCGTGGCTCATCCTCGACGGCACCATCGGCGTCTTCTCCGGTCACTTCAAGCTACTCGGCGCCACAACGGAAACCGTGAACGCGACAGTGTTGGTATCGGCGGTCATCGCTATTGCCTTGTTCCCGCTGATCGGCGCCGCCGGTCAGCACTACGGCAGACGCCGAGTCTTCCTGGCTCTCGCCCTGTTCAACCTCGTGCCCGGTCCCATCGCTTTCGCACTGGCCATCGGTAACCACACCAGCGCCGCCGCGGTAATCACCGGGGCCGCAGTGGCAATCGTCGGCGGGATACTCGTGTTCGCGATGATCACCGCCTACATCATGGAGATGTTCCCGACCGAAGTGCGATCCTCCGGATACGGCATCGCGTACAGCCTGCCCAGTGTCCTGCCCGCCTTCTATCCGTACTACATGTTGTGGCTCGGAACCACTATGAGTTACGACTTCACGCCGCTGGTCATCCTCGTTGCGGGTGGTGCACTATTGTTCGTCGGATCATTCATCAGTAAGGACCTGCGCCATGTCCACCTGTGAACACGCCATCCTCACGCCGGAACGGATTCCATTCGGTATCGCCGTCCTTGGTGGACCCACCACGGTGGTCGACATCGGCGGCCAACGGATCATCTGCGATCCCACCTTCGATCCCCCGACCGACTACGGATATCTGCAGAAGTTGGCCGGGCCGGCCGCCGACGAGGCTGCGGTCGGTGGGGTCGACATCGCACTCGTCAGTCATGATCTGCACCCCGACAACCTCGATGTCGCGGGGCGCGCGTTCGCGTTGACCGCTCCCGTGGTGCTGACCACGGCGACCGCGGCCGGTCGTCTCGGCAGTCCGGCGATGCCACTGGCCCTCTGGTCGACGTGGACATCTCCCGACGGGAAGGTTCGAGTCACCGGGGTGCCCGCCCAGCACGGCCCGGCCGACGGCGAACTCAATGACGAGGGGTTTGTCAACTGCGAGGTCGTCGGGTTCGTCATCGAAGCAGAGGGCAGCCCCACCACCTACATCAGTGGGGACAACGCATCCCTTGAGGCCGTTCGTGAAATCCGGGAACGCATAGGGCAAATCGACTGCGCTGTCCTTTTCGCCGGGTCCGCGTCCGTCCCGGCGAAGTTCGGCGGGCGACCGCTGAGTCTCACGCCCGAGCGCGCGGCGGCTGCCGCCGAGGTCCTTGGCTCACCGCATGTCGTGGTGGCCCACCAGGAAGGCTGGCGGCATTTCACCCGGGGACCCGCGGATACGAATGCCGCCTTTGACGCAGCAGGTATCTCGGACCGGCTCTGCACCGCGCCACTCGGTCACTGGTGCTGCCCAACGGCTCCCGCGATGGCGCTGTAGGGCTCGGACTCAGGTCCGATCCGTGGATCGAGGGTCAGGCGGTCAGTGCGATGTGGTGGGCGCCGCCGACGCTCGCGTAGCGCTGCGGGCTGCAGGTCAGCACGATCACCTGCCCGTCCCCGCCCACCGCATCGAACACCGCGCCCATCCTGGTCAGCCGGTCGGCGTCGGTGAAGCCCAGCGCATCGTCGATGATGACCGGAACGCTGTCCTCCTTGGCGACCAGCGAGGCACCGGCCAACCTCGCGACGATCGCCAACTGCTCCTTGGCTCCGCCCGACAACGAGTCGTAGGGCACCGTGCGTCCCGACACCGTGCGGGTGCGGATCCGCAGATCGCTGTCGACGTCGACCTCGAAATCCTCGCCGAACACCAGCCGGCCGAGCCGCTGCACCTCGTGGCGGAACGGGTCGGCGTAGCGCTGCCGGGTGGCGTCGCGATGCCGGGCCATCACCGACCGCAGCAGCTCGGCGGCCCTGGCCCGGCGATGCACCCGCAGGTACTCGGCCCTGGCATGCTCGTGCTCGGTCTCGGCGGCGTCGAGATGGCCTTTGCGCCCCTCGGTGCCGAATACCTTCAACTGCGCCGCCAGCTCCCGCAGACCCTCGACCGCCGCATCGTGGGCCGAGGCCTGCAGTTCGGCACCCCGGACCGCTTCGCCGAGCTCAACCGTCACCGAATCCGGTGCGGTGCGCGATAACTCGTCCCGCAGACCCGCGACGTGACCGGCGGTGGCCTTGGCCTGTTCGTCGGCCTCTTGCACCTTGAGCGCCAAGGCCTCATCGGTGGCCGTGTCACGTGCCGCCTGCAGACGGCCACCGGCGGCGGTCAGCTCGGCCTGGGCCGTGGTCAGTTTCTCGGCGAGCACGCTGCCCCTGGTCGCCTTCTCGGTGAGCCGCCGCGCCGCGGCCGCGAGCACCTTGCGACCGGTCTCGCACTGCGTGACGGCGTCGCGGTGGGCCGCCACCGCGGCGTCGAGTTCGCTTCGGGCCGTGGCGATATCGGCCGGTCCGTCCAGCTCGAACAGCGCGGCCTCGGCCGGCTGGCCCGTGCGCAGTGCGGTCAGCCGCGCACGCAGATCGGGCACCGCGTCGTCACCGGTCAGCGCGTCCAGGGTGGCTCGTAGCCGGTCCCGGCCACCGCTCAGCTCGCGGCGCCGCGCATCAAGTGCACGTGCGGCATCGGCGTCCTCGACCCCGGCGGCGGCCAGTGCGGCCGCCAGCGCGGCCTGCGCCGCCTCGAGCCTGGCCCGCGTTTCGGCGGCCGGCGTCCCCGGCACCACCCGCACCGACAGCACACCCGGCACCCCGACCTCGGTTTCGGCGGTGGTGTTGACCGACCACACCGCACCCGCGCTCAGCGACACGTCGGCATCGCCCACCGTCACATCGAGGTCGGCTGCCGCGACCAGTTCGATTCGCGCCGAGGCGAGTTCGTCCTGCCCGGCGGCACGGTCGACGGCGCGGGCGGCATCCTCGACGGCTCGCATCGCGTCATCGTCGAGTGTGATCGGTGCGAGTTCGGCGGTGACCCGGTCGAGTTCGCGGGCCGCGGCGTCGATCTTGGCGAGCCGGCCCGCCAGCCGATCGGCCTCGTCGCGGTCGGCGAGCCGGTCGAGCGCCGCCCTGGCGGAATCCACCCGCGCCGCGATGTCGTGCACCGCGGTCTGGGCCTCCTCGTGCGCATCCTCGGCGGCCTCGTGCACCTCGCGGGCCGTCTCGGTCTCCTCACCCGCCGCGGTCAGCGCGGCCTGCAACTGGGTGATGGTCGCGGCGCGCTCATCGATATCGGCCCGCAGCCTGCGCCGTTCGGTCAGGGCGGCCTGCGATGCGGTGTGGGCGACCTGTGCCGCGTCGGCGACCACCTGCGCCTCCTTGAGCCGCTGGGTCAGGGCTGCCACCGCATCGGCGGCGGTGCGCGCCGCGGCCAGCCGCACCTGCGCCCGCTCACGCTCCCCGGCCAGCCGGGTCACCTCGGCACTGAGCTGCTGATGCCCGCGGACCGCATCGTCGACCTCGGCCACCGCGGCCGCCCGCCGCGCCACCTCGTCGTCGGCCGCCTGGAGCCGCTTGACCACCGCCGCCCATTCACCGGTGGCACGGCCGGTCGCGGTGAAATAGCGCTGATATTCGCCCTCGATCCGCTCGATCAGCAGCGGCTCGTCCCCGGACAGCGCGACGGCCTCCCCGGCGGCCACGTCGAGCGCGCGGGCCAGCGCATCCGAACCGGACAGATCGGCCGGCGCGGTCGAGGCGGACTGCAGCACCCGCTGAGCCCGCCACAGATCGGTATCGACGGTCTCGTCCAGCATGGCCCGGACCCGGTCATGGGCCTCGTCCCCGCTGAGCTGCTCCCGGGCCGGCGCCAACACCGTCAGCTGCGTCTCGGCCCGCTTGTGGAAACGCTTGCGGTACACGAACCGGTAAGGACCGGTGGAGATTTCGGCGGTCACCTCGGCCCCGACATCGGCGTGGGTCGGCTTGACCTGCTTGACCTCCTTCTTGGCCGAGCGGTCCTTGGCCTCCATCAGCAGGTCGATCGCCTCGATCATGGAGGATTTGCCGATCTCGTTGGCGCCGCTGACCACCACCACACCGTGATCGGGGAATTCGATCTCGCGGTGGGTGATTCCGCGGTAATTGGTCAGGACGAGCCGGTGCAGTTTCATGCCGCACCTCGGTTGTCGACCAGCCGCAGCAACAGCCCGAGCGCGGCCCTGGCGTCATCGGCGTCCTCGGCCTCCGACCGCGCGGTCGCCACCAGTTCGTCGACCGCGGCCGCGGCGAACCCGCCGATGCCCAGATCGTCGAATTCGCCGTCGGCGGGCAGGACCGCGATCTCGGTGTGCCGTTCCCACTCGGTGAGCGCGGCGAACAGGCGCGCGTACTTGTCCAGGCACGCGTCCAGTGCGGCCTTGTCGGTGATGGTGAGGGAGCCGGTCAGCGCCAGGCGGACCACGGTGCGCTCCTTGTCCGGCAGCAGATCGAGGTTGATGTCGAGGTCGGCCACATCGCGGTCGGTGTCGACCGAGCGGCGCAGCGTCACGAACCGCCAGCGGCCCACCCGCTCGGAATCGACCCGCACCCGCCGATCCGCATCGTCGATGTCGACCAGCAGCACATGGCCGGGGTCGGCCTCGATGTCGTCGTAGTTGGTCACCTCGGGCGAACCGGAGTACCAGACCCGGCCGGTGCCGCCCACCTCGGTCCGAGAATGCTTGTCCCCCAGCGCCACATAGTGCACGGCACCGCGGGCCAGCGCCGCTTCGAGGACCTGCAGCCGGATCAGCGACGGCTTGTCCTTATCCGGATCGAGGACGTCCACCCCGCCGTGGGCCACCACGATCCGGGTGACCCCGTCGGCGGGCAGGTCCGCGAGAACATCGCCGACCAGGTCGGTGGTCGGCGACTTGGAACGCCACGGCGCCGCCACGATCTGCAGGCCGGGACGCACCTCGTGCACCCCGGCCCGGTCCAGGACCACGACGTTGTCGGGGCGTTCGGCGAGGAACAACGCGCTGGTGTACACCGATGCCGCGTCCAGCGGGTCATGATTGCCGGGCAGCAGATACACCGGGACCCCGATCGCCCGCATGGCCTCGAGCGACAGGCTGACCTCACGCGGAGCCAGCTGGTTGTCCTCGAACACGTCCCCGGCCACCACCACGAACTCGGCGCCCGATGCCGCGGCCAGCGCCCCCAGGCCCGCGACCGCCTCCCGGCGGGCGGCCGAATACCGGGGCTGCGCCTCACCGTTGAGGAAATGACGGGTCATGCCGAGTTGCCAGTCGGCGGTGTGCAGGAATCGCATTGCGGCCCGTCCTTTCCTGTGGTCGATGCGAGTGTAAATCGGGGCGCCGACAAGTCCCGGGACCTGCGTCGGCATGGCCTACCGTGGGACGATGGCCGATCCCGCCGGACCCCCGAAGACCAGAACCCTGCTCCTGCTACGGCACGGCAAATCCGGGTACCCCGACGGGGTACCCGATCACGACCGCCCGCTGGCGCCGCGCGGGATCAGGGAGGCCGCCCTGGCCGGCGACTGGATCCGGGCCAACGCGCCCGCGGTGGACGCCGTGCTCTGCTCGACGGCCACCAGGACCCGCCAGACACTGGAACGAACCGGGATCGAGGCCAGGGTCGAATTCGCCGAGCGCATCTACGGCGCCTCCCCCGGCATGATTCTCGACGAGATCAACGGCGCCGAAGACCGGTTCGGCGCGGAGGTGGCGACGGTGTTGGTGATCGGTCACGAACCCGCGATCTCAGCGCTGGCACTCGGGCTTTCCGATGGCACGAACACCGCTGCGGCCGAGGATATCTCGCTCAAGTTCCCGACATCGGCGATCGCGGTGCTGCGCCCGGCGGGACCGTGGCCGGACCTGGCACTCGGCGGCGCCGAACTGGTCACGTTCCACGTGCCCAGGTAGCGCAGCCGCGGCTAGGCGTTGGTGGAGAGCGTCAACTCCATCAGCTTGACGGCCATCGGGCAGGCGTCGATGCCCGGCGCCTGCGGATTGACCCACCAGCCGACGACACCCGCGGCGTCACTGGCCACCCCGCACGCCCCGTTGAGGCCGTTGGGTTTCATCACGATCGAATCCACCCCCGAGATCCGGCGGGACTCGATCTCGTACTCCAGCTGTTCGGCGGTCTGGCGTTCGTTGTCGAGGCTGCCCTGCTCGTACCAGAACCGGGTGATGTCGACCAGGCCGGCCGGGTTGGCCGCCTGCCAGCGGCACACCGCGCCGACGAATGTGCTCTGGATGTCGAGCGGATCGGCCCCGACCGTCTTGGCCAGGATGTCCTG
Organism: Mycobacterium sp. NPDC003449; assembly: GCF_053588415.1. NCBI lineage: Bacteria > Bacillati > Actinomycetota > Actinomycetes > Mycobacteriales > Mycobacteriaceae > Mycobacterium > Mycobacterium sp. NPDC003449. The sequence continues at coordinate 8,790 of NZ_JBSFPX010000125.1, read as the reverse complement.
GGTCAGCACATCGCACTCTTTGAGCAGGTTGGGATAGGTCTTCTCGGAGTTGTTGTTGCTGGACCCGCCGCCGACGTTCTCCTTGGCCGCGGTGCCGTCGACCGTGCGGGTGCAGCCGGTCGCCCCGACGAACAACGCCAGGCCCGCCGCCGCGGCGGCGATCGAACGCTTGAATACGGTCGAGCTCATTTGGAGTTCACAATCGACTGCCGGGTGAGTTCCTTGGCCACATCGCACGGATCGGGATAGGGCTTCTGATTGAAGCTGACCGACCACTCGATGAAGTCGTCGTCGAACCCGATGCCGATCTCGCACAGGTTGGGATCGCCCTGCAGCGGGTCGTGCCCGACCGCGATGAAGCCGCCGTGTCCCTCGATGTTGATGTCCTCCACGCTGGTGCGGGACAGTTCCTCGGTCTTGCGCTCCCGGCCGAGCGGGCTGCCCCGGAACCAGGTGAACGAGAAATGCGGGCCGAGAATGCTGCCGCCCTGCAGCCACTGGCACCCCGACGAGTTGATCGCGGTGTTGACCAGCCCCTGGACCTGGGTCAACTCGCTCACGGTCTGGTCGGAGAGTCCGCCGCACTGGGGGAAGAAGGGGCCGTGCTTGGCGTCCGCCGCACTCGGTGCACCGGTCTGCGGCACCTCGGGCGAGGCGGGCTGGTCGCCGCTGGAGCACGCAGCGAACACCGGGACCATTGCGGCCGCCAGCACCGCGAACGCCCTGGCGGCGGGGGTGCGCCGCATCGCGGCCATGCTGACAGTCACGCCATGCACTGTAGCGGCAGCACCTTGCCGCGGTCTCGACACACGCACTGACCTGGGTGTTTCGGATACCCAACACGGTGAGGACGGGGCATGAACCGACCCGGGCCACCCACCCCGGGTGTGCGACAGTAGCGGGATGCTCTGGGCGCTGCTGCGACGCTACGCGCGGCCGTACCGGCCGCTGCTGGCCGTGGTGGCCACCCTGCAGGTCATCAGCACCCTGACATCGCTGTATCTGCCGACCGTGAACGCCGCGATCATCGACGACGGCGTCGCCAAGGGCGACACCGAACGGATCGTCGAGCTCGGCGGGGTGATGCTGGGCGTCACCGGGCTGCAGGTGCTGTGCGCGGTGGGCGCGGTGTACTTCGGGTCGCGGGCGTCGACGAGCTTCGGGCGGGATCTGCGGGCGGCGATGTTCGATCACGTCACGACGTTCTCGGCGACCGAGACCGCCCGGTTCGGCGCGCCCTCGCTGCTGACCCGGACCACCAACGACGTCAGCCAGATCCAGCTGTTGCTGCAACTGATCTGCACGATGCTGATCACCGCGCCGATCATGTCGATCGGCGGGATCCTGATGGCGTTGCACCAGGACGCCGGGCTGTCCTGGCTGCTGGCGGTCAGTGTGCCGGTGCTGGCGCTGGCCAACTACTGGATCATCACGCACCTGATGCCGGTCTACCGCAATATGCAACGGCTGATCGACGGCGTCAACCGGGTGATGCGCGATCAGCTGACGGGGATCCGGGTGATCCGGGCGTTCGCCCGCGAGCCCGTCGAGCAGCGGCGCTTCGCCGACGCCAGCCAGTCCCTTTCGGACGCCGCGCTCGATGCCGGCCGGTGGCAGGCGCTGATGCTGCCGGTGACCACGCTGGTGATCAACGTGTCCAGCGTCGCGCTGATCTGGTTCGGCGGATTGCGCATCGACGCCGGGCAGATGCAGGTCGGCTCGTTGATCGCGTTCCTGGCCTACTTCATGCAGATCCTGATGGCCGTGCTGATGGCGACGTTCATGCTGGTGATCTTCCCGCGGGCGGCGGTCTGCGCGGACCGGATCGGCGAGGTGCTGCACACCCGGCCCGCAATCGAAAGCCCCGCCGAACCCGTCCGGCTGCGGACGACCAGGGGCGAGATCGCCATGCGCGGCGCCACATTCAGCTATCCCGGCGCGGATCGGTCGGTGCTGCAGGAGGTTTCGTTCACGGCGCAGCCCGGCACCACGACGGCGGTGGTCGGCTCGACCGGTTCCGGGAAATCGACCGTGCTCTCGCTGATCTGCCGGCTCTACGACGTCACGGCAGGCGCGGTGTTGATGGACGGCGTCGACGTGCGCGATCTCGACCTCGAACAGCTGTGGTCGGCAATCGGGCTGGTCCCGCAACGCGGCTACCTGTTCACCGGGACGGTCGCCGAGAACCTGAGCTACGGCGCGGCCCCCGGGCAGCAGGTGACCGAGGAGCAGATGTGGGAGGCGTTGCGGGTGGCCGCCGCCGACGACTTCGTGCACGCCCACCCGGCGGGTCTGGACATGCCGGTGGCCCAGGGCGGCATCAACTTCTCCGGCGGGCAACGGCAACGGCTCGCCATCGCCCGCGCGGTGATCCGGCGGCCGGCCGTCTACCTGTTCGACGACGCGTTCTCCGCGCTCGATGTGCACACCGACGCCCGGGTGCGCACGGCGCTGCGCGAGGTGTCGGGCGATGCCACCGTGATCGTGGTGGCGCAGCGGATCTCCACGGTCGTCGCGGCCGATCAGGTGATCGTGGTCGAAGACGGCCGCATCGTCGGTGCCGGTACCCACGACACCCTGCTGGCCGACTGCCCGACCTACGCGGAGTTCGCCGAATCGCAGTCGGTCGCCCGATGACCAGACCTGTGCTGCGTCGCGGTATTCCGCAGGCCCCCGCCGAACGCACCCGCGACTTCAAAGGGTCGGCGCTGCGGCTGGTCCGACGGCTGGTGCCGCAGCGCGCCCTGGCGGTCACGGTGATCCTGCTCGGAATCGGCGGGATCGCGATCGGGGTGATCGGCCCCCGGATCCTTGGCCACGCCACCGACCTGCTGTTCAACGGGGTGATCGGGCGTGAACTGCCACCCGGGCTGACCAAACAGCAGGCGGTCGAGGCGGCCAGGGCCCGCGGCGACACCACCTTCGCCGACCTGCTGTCCGGGATGAACGTGGTGCCCGGTCACGGTGTGGACTTCGGCGCCGTCGCCCGCACCCTGGCTCTGGCGCTGGGCCTGTATCTGATTGCCGCGCTGCTGGTCTGGCTGCAGGCCCGGCTGCTCAACGTCACCGTGCAGCGGACCATGGTGGCCCTGCGCGCCGACGTGGAGGCCAAGCTGCACCGGCTCCCGTTGTCCTACTTCGATTCCCGACAGCGCGGTGAGCTGCTCAGCCGGGTCACCAACGACGTCGACAACATCCAGACCTCGGTGTCGATGACGGTCAGCCAGTTGCTGACCGCGCTGCTGACCGTGGTGGCGGTGTTGGTGATGATGCTGACCATTTCACCGCTGCTGGCCCTGCTCACCGTGATCACCGTGCCCGCCTCGCTGTGGGTGACCCGCTGGATAACCCGGCGCTCGCAGCGGCTGTTCGTGGCGCAGTGGCGCAACACCGGCAGGCTCAACGCCCACATCGAGGAGACCTACAGCGGGTTCACCATCGTCAAGACGTTCGGCCATCGCAACGCCGCGCAGCAGCGGTTCGCCGAGCTGAACTCCGAAGTGCTCCAGACCAGTTTCGGGGCCCAGTTCTTCTCCGGGCTGGTTGGACCGGCGACGATGTTCATCGGCAACATCAGCTATGTGGCCGTCGCCGTCGTGGGCGGGCTGCAGGTGGCCACCGGCCAGATCACCCTCGGCAGCATCCAGGCATTCGTCCAGTACGTCCGCCAGTTCAACCAGCCGTTGACCCAGGTAGCCGGCATGTACAACACATTGCAGTCCGGGATCGCCAGTGCCGAACGGGTTTTCGATCTGCTCGACACACCCGAGGAATCCCCCGATGCGCCCGAGCCGCTGGCCGAGCGCGCCGGGCGGGTGCAGTTCGACCGGGTGAGTTTCGGCTACCTGCCCGACACCCCGGTGATCGAGGAGCTCTCCCTGGTGGCCGAGCCAGGCAGCACCGTGGCGATCGTGGGGCCGACCGGGGCGGGCAAGACCACGCTGGTGAATCTGCTGATGCGGTTCTACGACGTCGATTCGGGCCGCATCCTGCTCGACGGCGTCGACATCTCGACGGTGAGCCGCCGGTCATTGCGGTCTTCGATCGGCATGGTGCTGCAAGACACCTGGCTGTTCGCCGGCACCATCTACGACAACATCGCCTACGGCAGGCCCGACGCCGCCGAGGACGAGGTGATCGACGCCGCGAAGGCCGCGTATGTGGACCGGTTCGTGCACACCCAGCCGGACGGCTACGCCACCAGGGTCGATGACGACGGCGGCGCGATCAGCGCCGGGGAGAAGCAGTTGATCACCATCGCGCGGGCGGTGCTGGCCCGCCCGCGGCTGCTGGTGCTCGACGAGGCCACCAGCTCGGTGGACACCAGGACCGAGCTGCTGATCCAGCAGGCGATGGCCGAACTGCGCCGGGACCGGACGAGCTTCATCATCGCCCACCGGCTTTCGACCATCCGCGATGCCGACCTGATCCTGGTGATGGATGCGGGCCGGATCGTGGAACGCGGGACGCACGAGGAGCTGATGGCCCGCCACGGTCGCTATTGGGAGATGACCCGGGCCTGACCCCGCCGAGCAGACATAAAACTGCACATTTTCCGCGGAAAGTGGGCAGTTTTCTGTCTGCTCGCGGGGTTCGAGTGCGGTCTAGGTTCCCGGGCCTTCGGCGCGCAGGTCGTCGACCGACTTCATCGCATCGCGCAGCTTGGCCAGCCACTCCTCGGCGTGCTCGCCGACCAGGCGCACCGACCAGGCCAGCGCGTCCGAGCGGGACCGCGCCACGCCGGCGTCGACCAACGTGTCGAGCACCTGGCGTTCGGGCTGCTTGAGCCGGGTCATCACCGGAACGGCGATGTGGGTGAAGAGGATTCGCTCGGGATCGGCGCCGACCTCGACGCCCCAGGAGACCTTGCGGCCGAACCGGTCCTGGGCCTCGTCGGCGATCCGCATCCGCTCGGCGCGGGTCTCCTCGCGGAACCGGGCGGCCCGCCCGGAGGCCCTGGCCTCGGTTTCCTCCCCGGCGGCTTCGGGGAGTCGGCCGATGACGGTGATTTCCTCACGGTCGACGATGACCTCGGGGTCGCCGTCGAACCAGCTTTCGGGCAGGCGCCCGGCGAACCATTCGGCGGCGTCGTCGGCGCGATGGTGTGCGTGCTTCATGATTACATGATTACATCGTTACATCCCAGGTGGGGCGGTGTTCACCGTCGGCGAACACCGTTAGGTTCAGTTGCGTTTGAGTAGCAACGCCGCACCGCCGGCCAGCACCATCGCCACCAGCAGCAGACCCGCCCACGCCCCGCCGAACACCCACCACACGATTCCCAGCACCACGATCGCCGGGGACAGCGCGAACAGCACCATGCCGGGATGCTGCTTGAAGACCGCGAAGGCGCCCTGGGCGCGGACCCGGTCGATTTCCTTTGCCATACCTCCAGAATGCCAGGGGCCGGCCCGGTGTCCTAGGGTTGCGGGTTGTGAACGGACCTCAACAACCCGCGTGGCTGCCGGATCCCGAAGGTCGATACGAGTACCGGTGGTGGGACGGCCGGTCCTGGACCGACCAGGTGTCGCAGCAGGGCCAGATCGGCACGGCCCCGCTGGGCACCGCACCCCAGGGCGCCCGCGCCCCGGAACCGGCGGCCGCACCGGCCGCGCAACCGCAGGGTGACGGGTTCGCCGGGATCAGCGGCGAACTGGTGGACGGGCGGTTCAGCGAGAAAGAGGCGACCGCGATCGCCAACCAGAACCTGAAGATGCTGCGGGTCCGGCTGGGCGAGCCGTTCATGGCCCGGCAGGGTTCGATGGTCGCCTATCAGGGCGATGTCGACTTCGCCTTCGAGGGCGGCGGGGCCTCGAAGTTCATCAAGAAGGCGTTCACCGGTGAGGGTCTGCCGCTGATGCGCTGCCAGGGCCGGGGCGATGTGTTCCTCGCCGACCAGGGATTCGACGTGCACCTACTGCACCTGTCCGAATCCGGCCTGTCCATCAGCGGTAAGAACGTCCTGGCCTTCTCGGCCGGCCTGAACTGGAACATCGAGCGGGTCAGGGGCGGCAGCATCGCGACGGGCGGGCTGTTCAACACCACCCTGCGCGGAACCGGGTGGGTGGCGCTGACCACCGACGGCCCGCCGGTGGTGCTCGATGCCGCCGAGGCGCCGACCTACGCCGACACCAACGCGGTGGTGGCCTGGTCGGCCCATCTGCAGACCCAGCTCAAGACCAGCCTCAAGGCGGGCGCCCTGATCGGGCGCGGCTCCGGCGAGGCCCTACAGGTGGCGTTCCACGGCAACGGCTTCGTGATCGTCCAGCCGTCGGAGGGGCTGACCGTCCCGGTGCAGTGACCGCGGCACTCAGCGAAAACGCCGCAGCCGCAGGCTGTTACCCACCACGAACACCGAGGAAAAGGCCATCGCGGCACCGGCCAGCATCGGGTTGAGCAGGCCGGCCGCCGCCAGCGGCAACGCGGCCACGTTGTAGGCGAAGGCCCAGAACAGGTTGCCCTTGATGGTGGCTAACGTCTTGCGGGACAACCGGATCGCATCGGCCGCGGCCCGCAGATCGCCGCGCACCAGGGTCAGGTCGCCGGCCTCGATCGCCACGTCGGTGCCGGTGCCCATGGCCAGGCCGAGGTCGGCCTGGGCCAGTGCCGCGGCATCGTTCACCCCGTCACCGACCATCGCGACCACATCGCCGTCGTCCTGCAGCCGCTTGACCATGTCGACCTTGTCCTGCGGCAGCACCTCGGCGTAGACCTCGTCGACACCGACCTGTTCGGCGATGGCGCGGGCCGCGGCCTGGTTGTCGCCGGTCAGCATGATCGGCCGCAGGCCCAGCGCGCGCAGCTGCCCGATCGCCTCGGCCGAGGTCGGTTTGACCGCGTCGGCGACCACCAGCACCCCGCGGGCCGCACCGTCCCAGCCGACGGCGACGGCAGTGCGCCCCTGCGCCTGAGCCTCGCCCATGGCGTCGGCGAGTGCGGCGGGCAACCGCTGCGCCCAATCGTCGAGCAGCCGGCTGCGTCCCACCACGACGGCGTGCCCGTCGACGACGCCTTGGACCCCGAGCCCCTCGAGATTTCCGAACTCCTCGACCGGCGGCAGGTCACCGACCTTGTCGCGGGCACCCTTGGCAATGGCCCGGGCGATCGGATGCTCGGAGGCGTCTTCGACGGCGCCGGCCAGGCGCAGCACCTCACCCGGTTCCTCACCGCCGGCGGCGATCACGTCGAGCAGGGTCATCGTCCCAGTGGTGACGGTCCCGGTCTTGTCCAGCACGATGGTGTCGACGCGGCGGGTCGACTCCAGCACTTCCGGGCCCTTGATCAGGATGCCGAGCTGGGCCCCGCGGCCGGTGCCGACCAGCAGCGCCGTCGGGGTGGCCAGGCCCAACGCACACGGGCAGGCGATGATCAGCACCGCGACGGCCGCGGTGAACGCCGCCGCCACCGATCCGCCGGTGCTCAGCCAGAAGCCCAGGGTGGCCACCGCGAGTCCGATGACGATGGGCACGAACACCGCCGAGATCCGGTCGGCCAGGCGTTGCGCCGACGCCTTGCCGTTCTGGGCCTCCTCGACCAGCCGGGCCATCTGCGCCAGCTGGGTGTCCGCCCCGATTCGGTTGGCCCGCAACACGATCCGGCCGCCGACGTTGACCGTCGCACCGATCACCTGGTCCCCCGGCCCGACCTCGACCGGCACCGACTCTCCGGTGAGCATCGAGACGTCGAGCGCCGAGGACCCGTCGACCACCACCCCGTCGGTGGCGATCTTCTCCCCCGGGCGCACCACGAACTCGTCACCGACGGTGAGCTGGTCGATCGGGATCCGGTGTTCGGCACCGTTTCTGCGTACCGCGACGTCCTTGGCGCCCAGTTCGAGCAACGCCCGCAACGCGGCGCCCGCCTGCCGCTTGGACCTGGCTTCGAAGTAGCGGCCGGCCAGGATGAAGGTGGTGACGCCGGCCGCGACCTCAAGGTAGATGTTGCCGGTGCCGTCGGTGCGTGAAATGGCCAACGAGAACGGGTGCGTCATCCCGGCAACGCCTGCGGTCCCCCAGAACAGTGCGTACAGCGACCAGCCGAACGCCGCGACGGTCCCCATCGAGATCAGCGTGTCCATCGTGGCGGCACCGTGGCGCAGGTTGAGCCACGCGGCCCGGTGGAACGGCAGCGCACCCCAGACCACCACCGGTGCGGCCAGAGTCAGCGACAGCCACTGCCAGTTGGCGAACTGCAGCGCCGGGATCATCGCCATCGCGATGACCGGCACCGTCAGCACTGCCGACACGATCAGCCGCTGCCGTAGCGATGCGGTGGGATCATCGGCACCGGCATCCGCCTCGGCGGGTGCGGGGTGCGGCAGCTGCGCGGTGTAGCCCGCGGTTTCGACGACCTCGATCAGCTGCTCGGATGAAACCTCACCGGCGACTTCGACACTCGCCTTCTCGGTGGCGTAGTTCACGGTCGCGGTGACCCCGTCGAGCTTGTTCAGCTTCTTCTCGATGCGCGCGGCGCATGAGGCGCAGGTCATTCCGCCGATCTGAAGTTCGACCGTCATGACGGCTCCACTCAGCTCGCCACCAGGTAGCCGGCCTCTTCGACGGCGTCCCTGATGGCCTCGGCATTGACCGGGCCCTCGCTGCCGATCGTGACTATCCCGGTGGTCAGGTCGACGTCGACAGCGGTCACGCCGGGGATGCCGCCGACCTCCTCGCGCACCGACGAGACACAATGCCCGCAGGTCATCCCGGTGACGGTGACGGTCTGGCTGCTCATGCGGATCCTTTCCTCAGGAAGTCTTCGATCTCCGTTTCATACTATACCCCCCTAGGG
>NZ_JBSFPX010000124.1:0-22199 GCF_053588415.1 Mycobacterium sp. NPDC003449 | reverse complement strand
CCCTACTCCCGCCCCAACCAGCTGGCGGACTCGCCCCGCGCCGCGCGCATCACACAGTCCGCGGTCTCGAACAGCGGATCCTGGCGCGCCGAATCCGCCACCGGCAGCGCCGCCGCGCGGCGCATCACCAACCCACCGAGCGCGATCGACGTTTTACACGGCAGCACAAGAAGTTTCACGCGTCCCTCGCGACCTTGGAGCACCATCAGACGAGGCCGCCGCAGCTTGACTCCGGTCGGCCAGCGGCTGCCGGTTACGATCGTGTTCAGATCCAATTGGCCGTCGGCCGGTGACCAGTTGACCCGGATGGACACGATTTCGCCCAACCGTGGATTAAGGACTCCGACAAGTCCGGGCAGTTCGTCGGCGACAGAGTCGGTATGCGGCCACCATGCCCCGTCGACATCGGCGCCGAGCTGGTCGGCCAGCGTTACCCTGACGGGACGGGCCTGACGCCGCGCCCCCGTCAGCCCGTTCACGGCGACCAGGGTTGATCTGTTTGAGAGTGCGACTGAACGCCATCCGAGAAGGCCGGCGCAAGCGTCGGTTCCCGGGAAACGACTTCCTCCGGTGTGGATTGCTGCCGGTCGGGATGCGAGAAGAGGGCGGACGATTCCATCGGCATGTCCTTGAGAGGTGTGGGGCCGGCCCGCACATATGTGGTTGAGGGCGAGCGAAATCGGCTCGCAGGCCGATCGTCCAGCGGTGACGGCCACAGCGCCGGACGCCATGGCTGATCTTCTGAGGATGCGGCTTACACCAAACCTACACCCGATCGACCGCGCCCCGAGATCTGCCCGGCCGTTTGTTAGCCTTTACGGTGATCGAGGCGATCGGAGGACTGCCCGGATGCCACGAAAAGTTCTGAGCCGAATCGGCGTCGCACTCGCCACGGCGGCATGTGTGCTGGCACTCGCCGGTCCGGCGGGCGCCGACACCCCGGCCACCCTGCCGGCATTCGAACCACACCCCTCGGACTGGTCACCGGACTACACGGTGTTCCCCTACAACCTGTGGCAGAATCGGGTTACTCCGGAACAGATTACGGCGCAACGAGACTCCTGCCAGTGGTTCAACGCCCAGTACGACCCGCTGATGGCCCAGGTGTTCGGATTCCAGCGATTCCTCGGTGAGCAGCACGACGATTGGACCGCGCCGGGGGTCCGGCCCGCCGCCGATACCGTGATCGCCAACCTCGACCAGTCGGCCGCCTTCCTCGACCCGCGCGCCCATACCCTGTACATCACGAACTACCCGGACCAGAGCCAGTATTCGCCGTTGTACAACGGTGATTCGATCTACCATCTGTGGTTTCAGCTGACCCAGATCGGCGACAAGATGAACCAGCAACTGCCTGCCGGGGTGATCAACGCAAATATCGCCACCGCGAATGTGTACGGGAAGACGATCCGCGACTCCGGGGTGTGCGCCGGAGCCTGAACCTGGGCCGGGCTGGGCATTGAGGGTTTCGACCAGGTGGGTGCATAGTGATGTGGTGAAGTACGTGTTCCTGATCTGTGACGATGAAACGGACTCCCCGTCGATGGAGGAGATCGCGGCGGACCCGGCGCATCAGGCCTATGACGCGGAACTGCAGCGGCTGGGCGGCAATCTCGGCGGCGCCCGGCTGCGGCCGGTGGCCGACGCCACGACGGTTCGCGTCCGCGAGGGAGAGACGCTGGTAACCGACGGACCGTTCGCGGAGACGAAGGATTTCGTCGGTGGCATCGACATCGTCGACTGCGCCGATCTGGACGAGGCCATCGCGCTCGCAGCCCGGCATCCCTACGCGGCCCGGGGTTGCATCGAAGTTCGCCCCGTGTGGGAATGACTGCGCCGCAGCCGATTCAGGCCGCTGTCGCTGAGGCGTATACGCAGGAGTGGGGCCAGGTGGTGGCCACCGTGATCGCGCTGACCGGGGACTGGGACCTGGCCGAGGACTGCGCACAGGATGCGTTCGCCGCCGCGCTGGCGACCTGGGCGCGCGATGGCATCCCGGACCGCCCTGGCGCGTGGCTGACGACGACGGCACGTCACCGGGCGACCGATCGGTTACGGCGGGATACCGCGGGAGCGGAGAAACTGCGCCAGCTGGCATTGCACCAGCGGGATCCGAGTAAGCAGGCAGCAGAGGAGATTCCAGACGAGCGGCTGCGGCTGATCTTCACGTGCTGCCATCCGGCGTTGCCGTTCCCCGCCCGCGTCGCTCTCACCCTGCGCACCTTGGCCGGGCTGAGCACAGCCGAGATCGCCAAGGCGTTCCTGTCCACCGAGCCGGCCATGGCGCAGCGCCTGGTCCGCGCCAAACGCAAGATTGCCGAGGCCGGCATCCCGTATCGGGTTCCGCCGGCGGAGCTGCTGCCGCAGCGGCTGTCCGCGGTGCTCGCGGTGCTGTATCTGATCTTCAATCAGGGCTACGACGAGGACGACGGCCGCAGGTCGCTGGCCGCCGAGGGGATCCACCTCGCGCGCATGCTTGTCCGCCTGATGCCGCACGAGCCCGAGGCGGGCGGCCTGCTGGCACTGATGCAGCTGCTGGAGGCCCGCCGCGCGAGTCGCACCCGCCACGGCATGCTGGTCACGCTGGAGAACCAGGACCGGTCGCGGTGGGACGCCGCGCTGATCGCCGATGGCATCGCCACCCTGGACGAGGCCTTGGCCATGCGACGCCCGGGGCCGCACCAGGTGCAGGCCGCGATCGCCGCGTGCCATGCCACCGCGCCCGACGCCGCCGGCACCGACTGGCCGCAGATCGCCGCGCTCTATACCGAGCTCGCCCGGCTGGCGCCCTCCCCCGTCGTCGACCTCAACCGCGCCGTGGCGATCGCGATGACCGACGGCATCTCGGCCGGACTCGCCCTCGTCGACGAGTTGGCCGCGTCCGGCCGGCTCGACGACTACTACCTGCTGCCCGCGACACGCGCGGACCTGCTCCGCCGGGCCGGCCGCCGCGCCGAGGCCGTCGCGTCCTACGAAGAGGCGCTTGCCCTCGCGCCGACCGACGCCGAACGCCGCTACCTGAAGGCCCGCCTTTCTGAGGGCTGAGCAGCGCAAATGTGCCTGCGGCTGGTTCGGAGAATCTTTTTTGAGATTTCTGTCCGATCGATGTCGATCCTGGGCGGCCCCGTTCGTCGGTGGAGTACATCCACCGAATAGAGAGGGATACCAATGTCGAACACCGAGCACATGACCGCCACCATGACCGTCGACCGGACGCCGGAGGAGGTTTTCGAGGCCATCACCAACGTCCGCGGATGGTGGAGCGAGAACCTCATCGGCGACACCGTCGCCCCAGGCGACGAGTTCGTGTTCACCGACGACAGCTCACACCCCGGGGAGACCGCCCAAGCCGATACGGGCATCCGCTTCGCCCGGTTCCAGCTCACCGAGGTCGTGCCCGGCCGACGCGTCGTCTGGCACGTCGTCGACGCCTACCTCGCCTTCATCGACGACCACGACGAATGGACCGATACCGACGCCGTATTCGACATCACCACCGACGAACATGGCACGACACTGCATTTCACCCACGAGGGCCTCACCGCGGCCGAATCCGCCTGCTTCGAAGCGTGCTCGCACGGCTGGACGTTCTACATCACCCAGAGCCTGCCGCAGCTGATCACCACCGGCACCGGCCAGCCCATCACCCGCTACGACCGCGTTAATCCTTCGCCGCGCGGACCGCGGGCAGAATCAGGGTGTCGATGACGTCACGGAAGAACGTCGAATCGACGGGCTGACCGCTGATCACCCGCAGCAGACCCATCCCGGTGAGGACGTCGGCCACCAGCGACCAGTCCCGGCCCCGGGCAACCTCGCCCCTGGCCGCGGCCTGGTGCAGGATCGCGGTCACCAACCGACACCCCTTGTGCAGCATCAGATCGTCGAGGGCGGTGGCGAGCTGCGGTTCGTTCGCGGCCTCCAGCGCCACCCGCAGGACGAGCTCGTTGGAGATCAGATCGTCGTCGTTGCGGGCGGCCCGCTGCACCAGCACATCGAAATCGCCTTCCAGGCTTCCGGTGTCCGGGGCGTCGTCGTTCATCAGATCGGGCCGCCAGTACACCAGGGCATCGGTGATCAGCGCGGCCTTCGACGACCAGCGCCGGTAGATCGCGGCCTTGCCGACCCCCGCCCGGGCCGCGATGTCGTTCATATTGGTGTCGTTGTAGCCGTTCTCGGTCAACGCGGCCAACGCCGCATTGAGGATCGCCGGATCACGGGACCGGTCCAGCCGCCCGTCGGTGCGCCTGCGCAGCGTCGGCTCCACATCCGGTCCATCGGCCGACCGGCCCAACGCCCTCACCCACCCTGGCTGGGAATGGGTGCGGTGTTCTCATCGCCCGGTCGCCGGGCCGAGCGGGCCTCACGACCACGCCTGGTGATCTCGAAAGTGTTGAGCGGCCACCAGAACCAACGGCCCAGCGCCGCGGCGATCGACGGTGTCATGAACGCCCGCACGATCAACGTGTCGACCACCAGGCCGATGCCGATGGTCATACCGAACTGGCCGACCACGCGCAGGTCACTGACGATCATCGACATCATGGTGAAGGCGAACACCAGACCGGCCGCGGTGACGACGCGTCCGGTGGCCCCCATACCGCGGATGATGCCGGTGTTGAGGCCCGCGTGGATCTCCTCTTTGAGGCGCGAGACCACCAGCAGGTTGTAGTCCGAACCCACCGCCAGCAGGATCACCATCGAGAACGGGATCACGATCCACTGCACGCCGAGGCCCAGGATGTCCTGCCAGAGCAGCACCGACAGACCACACGCGGTGCCCAGCGATGCGGCCACCGTCCCGACGATCACCAGCGCGGCCACCACACTGCGGGTGATCAGCAGCATGATCCCGAAGATCAGGATCATCGACGCGATCACCGCGATCATGAGGTCGGTGACGACGCCGTCCTGCATATCGGAGTACAACGATGCGGTACCGGCCAGCGACACTTTCGCATTGGACAGTGGGGTGCCCTTGATGGCGTCGGCGACCACACCTTTGAGGTCGCGGACGTGCTCGATACCTTCGACCGATGCCGGGTCACCCTGGTGGGTGATGATCATCCGGACGGCCTTGCCGTCGGGCGAGACGAACATCTTCAGCCCACGCTCGAAGTCGGGGTTCTGGAACACATCCGGCGGCAGGTAGAACATATCGTCGTTCTTGGCCTGGTCGAAGTACAGGCCGATCTCCGTCGCGCCCTTGGCCGCTTCCTGTTGTGCGGCCTGGGTGCCCGCCATGGTGCTGTGGGTCGCGATCATGAAATCGCGCATCGTCCTCATCGACCCGATGGTGTCCTGCAGAACCGGCAACATCTGCGGCAGCAGTTGATCCAGGCGGTCGATATCGGAGGTCAGGCCTTGAATCTGGTCGGCGAGTTCATCGATGCCGTCGAGGGTGTCGAAGATCGACCGTATCGACTGGCACATCGGGATGTCGTAGCAGTGCGGCTCCCAGTAGAGGTAGTTGCGGATGGGACGGAAGAAATCATCGAAATCGGCCAGGTGGTCACGCAAGTCATTGGTGGCATCCGCCATGTCGTGGGTTTTGCCGGCCATGCTGTGGGTGATCTCGGTCATCTCTTTGGTGATGGCGTACATGCGTTCCATGCTGGCCACGGTCTTGCTCAGCTCGTCGGCCTGTTCGAGCATCTGCGCCGAGTTGTCGTTGTTGAATTTCGCGGACTGCAGCGTGCTGGCGTTCTGCGCGCCGAGCAGGAACGGGATGGAGCTGTGCTCGATCGGTGCGCCCAGCGGGCGGGTGATGGTCTGCACCCGATCGATGCCCCGCATCCGAAAGACATTCTTGGCGACCTTTTCGATCACCAGCATGTCGGCGGGGGTGCGCAGATCATGATCGGCCTCGAGCATCAACAGCTCGGGGTTCATCCGGGCCTGGGAGAAGTGTCGTTCGGCAACGGACATGGCCTGGTTGCTGGGCATGTCGGCCGGGGTGAACTTCTGGTCGTTGTACTGCGGCACGTAGGTCAACAGGGCGATGAAGCCGACGATGGCGATCAGGCTGGTCAGCAGGATGACCGGGATGGGCCAGCGTACCGCCGAGGTGCCGACCTTGCGCCAACCGCGGGTCGACAGTTCACGTTTGGCGTCCAGCAGCCCGAACTTCGATGCCACCGTCAGCACCGCGGGCGCCAATGTCAGCGCCGCGGCGACGATCACCAGAATGGCGATCGCACAGGGCAGACCCATGGTCTGGAAGTACGGCAGTGTCGTCATGGTGAGGCACAGGCAGGCACCGACGATGGTCAGCCCGGATCCCAGGATGACATGCGAGACACCGTGATAGGAGACGTAGAAGGCGTCTTCTCGATCCAGGCCTTTCGATCTTTCCTCCTGATATCGGCCGAGCAGGAAGATCACATAGTCGGTGCCCGCGGCCAGCGAAAGCATGGTCACCATGCTCACCGCGTACGGGGTAAGGCCGATGATGTTCAGATTGCCCGCGGTGGCCGTAACCCCTTGGGCAGCAAACAATTCCAATCCGATGATGACCATGGAGACGAGCATGGTCACCAGGGAGCGGTAGATGGCCAGCAACATCACGACGATGACGCCGACCGACACCAACTCCATGGTCGCCAGGCTTTGGTGACCGGCTACCTGGGTGTCGGCGTTGAGCACGGTGTTGCCTGCGACGTGGGCCTTGATCCCCGGCGGGGCGGGTACCGAGGCGACGATGTCACGCACCGCGGCAACGGACTCGTAGCTGTCGCTGGTGCCCTGCGCCCCGTTGAGGAAGATCTGCACGTAGGCCGACTTACCGTCGACGCTCTGCGAACCCGCGGCGGTCAACGGATCGCTCCAGAAGTCCTGGACGTTCTGCACGTGGTCGTGATCGGCGATCAGCTTGGCGACGATCTCGTCGTAGAACTTGTGCGCCTCATCGCCGAGGTGGTCATCGCCCTCCAGCACGACCATCGCCGTGGAGTCCGAATCGTACTGCTGAAAAACCTTGCCGATGTTCAGCATCGCCTGATACGAGGGCGCGTCCGCGGGGCTCAGTGGCACCGAGCGGGTGGCCGCGACATCGTCGAGGGATGGGGTCACGATGCCAAGGGCGACCACGATCAGCACCCAGATGAGGATCACCGGCACCGAGAAGATCCGGACCAACCGGCCGATCAGCGGACGACGGGGCTTCGTGTGCGCGTTGCTCATACGGATTTCACCAAGCAGTAGATGAACGGTTTGAAGGTGTCGGTACTCGTCCGGTCATCGCGCACTTCGCCGTCGACGGTCACCCGGCACTGCAGGTCCTGGGTGTTGCGATCACCCTGGGCCATGATGTTGGCCGACATCGACGGGAGCGTCGTCACAATCGTGAACGACCATGGCAGTGGTGTGTTTTCGATGAGATGGGGTTGACCGTTCTCATCGAGGTAGTTGAGGTTCGCGGTCCCGCCCGTCCCGATCACCTCGTAGGTGATGTGCTTCGGATTGAAGTTCTCGGTGATCCCCGATCCCTCCGCCGTGTTCACGCCTGGGCCTTTGGGCTCCCGAATACGGACAATCGCATACGCCCCGAGCGCCACCACCACCACCAGCAGCAGCGGGATCCAGAACCGCTTCAACACCCGGTACACCGCGTACGTGCCCCCGCTTCTGTGTGCTCATCCAGCCCGGGGACTCACCGGAGATGCGCGTGCGCCGTCTCGCCGAAGCCCTCGAATGCTGGACACCCTGTGGACGGAACCCGAGTTCCGCCTACCCGACCGTCGGTTACTGTACCGCATGGTGGAGGGGATGCGCGCGGCCAGATTGCGACGCCCGTGCCCGGCTCGGCGCGAACCGGCTAACGGTGTCCACGCAGGGTCACCGCGGCCTGCCGCACCGCCGTCGTCACGGTCGTGACCAACGGGCTGTCGAGTTTCCAGCACTGCCAGAACAGCGGCACGTCGAGATGCTGCGTGGTGATCGGGACGAACGACTCGTCGACGAGTTCCTCGGGGTACATCCCCCAGCCCAGGCCGGCCCGCACCGCGGCACCGAAACCCTCCGCGGTCGGGATGTAGTGGGTCGGGCGGGCGATATCGCGCCGAAACACCTTGCGCACCAACCCATCCTGCAAGGCGTCATCCCGGTTCCAGGCCAGCGACGGCGCCTGCGCCGCGGCGGAACGGGTAAACCCGTCGGCGAAGTACCGTTCGATGTACTCGGCGGTCGCGACCGGCACGTATCGCATCGCCCCCAGCGGGTGCACCCGACACCCCGGCACCGGATGGCGTTCGGTGGTCACCGCGCCCATCGCCACCCCCTCCCGCAACAACCGTGCGGACAGGTCCTGGTCTTCGATCCTGATGTCGAACAACACGTCGGGGAGCCTGGCGAACACCCCGGTGAACCACGTCGCCATCGAGTCGGCGTTGACCGCCAACGCGATCCGCGTCGGATGCGATGCACCGCCGCCCATCTCGGCCAACGCCTCAGATTCCAGCAACACACTCTGCGCCGCCAGCCGCAGCAACGGAACGCCTGCAGCCGTTACGGTGCAAGGCTTTTCCCGCACCACCAACACCTGGCCCACCCGCTGCTCAAGCGCCTTGATGCGCTGGCTGACCGCAGAGGGCGTCACGTGCAAGCGCTGCGCCGCGGCATCGAAGCTGCCCAGCTCGATCACCGCCGCGAACGCGGCGAGCTGTTGACCGTCGATTTTCATCTTCAGTTCATCTTAACGGTAACCAATTTCGATTAGTGCGAATTACCGTGCCAGTCGCTGCCGGTGCGGCACGGTGCGCACGCCTTCAAGCTGGCGCCAGACCCAGACGGTGAACCCGGCGGCGATGTGGTGGCGACCCTGGACCTCTCCCGGGCGTACAGCTCCGGCGGTACTCTTGCATGGGAATCGCCAGGTCCGTCATCGCCCGAGGAGCGGCAATGAGTTCATCTGCCAGCGCAGCCCTACATGCGCTCCGGCAGGCCGTTCTCAACAGAGCAGATGACACCCCGAACACGCACGTCTTGCTGCCGGGGGTAACGGTGCACCGGCACACCGGCGATGCCGTCCAGATGCCCAGCATCCAAACCCCGTTCCTGTACGTCGTCCTGGACGGATCACTCACGCTGCACCAGCATGACGAGATCCGGCAGATCGGGCCGGGGCATTTCGTCGTGTCAGAGATCGATACCCCGGCATACGGGTACATCACCGAGCGACCGCTGGTGGCCTTGTTGATTGAGTTCGCTCTTGACGAAGTCGCCGCGGTGCTCCTGGAATTCGACACCGGCCTGCCCGGCACCGTCTTCACCAGCGATGGTGAGCCGGCAGACGAACCTGGCGTTGACGAGCGCCTGCTGGATAGCGTCGGCCGACTGGTCGGGCTGCACGAAAATCCGGCCGATGTCGAGTTCATGGCGCGACATCTGAAGCGGGAGGTGATCTACCGATTGGTCACCGGTGCGCAGGGACGGGCGATCGTCAGTGCGGTGACGAATCTTCAGGACGCTGCCGAGATGTACTACGTCAACGCCTGGATCAAGCGCAACTACCGGCAGGCGTTCACCGTGGAGACGCTGGCACAGCAAAGCGACATGAGCCCGTCGGCCTTTCACCGCAAGTTCAAGAACGCTGTGCAGATGGGGCCGCTGCAGTGCCAGAAACAGCTGCGGCTGACCGAGGCTCGGCGGTTGCTGCTCGACGGCACGATGAGCGTCACCGATGTCGCTGTGCAGGTCGGGTACGAAAGCGTCTCCCAGTTCAGCCGCGAGTACCGTCGCGAGTTCGGATGCCCGCCCCGTCAAGACATCGCTCGTCTGCAGGAGCGTCTGCGCCACTTGGCGGATTCGCCTGAGCACCGAACCGACTGACGGTCATCCGTCTTCGCGGCGCAGTTCGAGCCGCGGGCAGGATCGTGCATTCTCGCGCCAGAAACGGGCAACCATGCCCGCCGTCTGCAGTGGGAACGTCGAACGGTCGGTCAGACAGACCGTGTCGTCATGCGCGCTGCGCAGACGTGAGAGAACAAGGAAGAGCGACGATGACAACGATGAAGGCAGCCCGAGTTCCCGCGAAAGGGAAGCCGTTGGAACTCAACGAGGTTCCGGTGCCCGAACCCACGGCCGCGCAGGTGCGCATCAAGGTCCAGGCGTGCGGCGTCTGCCATGGTGAGGCGAAGATTGTGGATGGTTGGGCGTCGGCCTACCCGCGCATCCCCGGCCATGAAGTTGTCGGCATGATCGATACAATCGGCGAACAGGTCGAGGGCTGGGAGGTCGGCCAGCGGGTCGGTATCGGTTGGCATGGCGGACATGACAATACGACGGGCATGACGGTGGACGGCGGTTATGCCGAATACATGGTTGCGTTCCCGGAGGCGCTGGTCGAGATTCCCGAGGGCATCTCCCCGGAAGACGCCGCGCCCATTTTGTGTGCCGGCGAGACGGTATTCAGCGCGCTGAAGAACAGCAAGGCCCGGATGGGCGACCTCGTCGCCGTGTCCGGTATCGGTGGCCTCGGTCACCTCGCCGTGCAGTACGCCCGCAATGCCGGCTACGAGGTCGTCGCGATCTCGCGCGGTGCCGACAAGGAACCACTCGCCCGCCAGCTCGGTGCGCACCACTACATCGACACCGAGGCCAGCGATGTTGCCGAACAATTGACTGCCCTCGGCGGCGCGGCGGCCATCATCGCCACCGCACCGGACCCGGATGCCATCGCATCGCTCATCGGCGGTCTTGCACCCCGCGGCGAGCTCATCCTCGCCGCGGTGTCCGACGATCCCATCGCCTGGTCGGCGCTGGACTTCCTGCGCGGCCAAGCCAGCGTCAAGGGTACCTTCACCGACGTCGACGCGATGGCCGATGCGATCAAGTACAGCCTCCTGACCGATGCGCGACCCATGATCGAGGTCTTCCCTCTGGAGAAGGCACGTCAGGCATACGACCAGATGATGAATGCGACGGTCCGTTTCCGTGCTGTCCTTTCGATGAGCTGAGGCCGGGTGATAGTCCGCTCGACCCTCAGCCGAGGCTGATTTTCTGCTATCCCCACTCTTAGGTGGTGTCGGCGGGCAGCGTCGATGCAGTCGAGGACATCTGAGTACAAGTCGAGACGTTCGATGACGACGTACTGTTCGACGCGCTCGATGAGCCAACCAGACACGATCGCATCACCGGACGCGGCTGGTGAGCGCGGACGCCTCGCTGAGCGCTGGGCGGCGGGTTCTGTCGGACCCCTCTGCTTTGATGGGGTTATGTCCACGACCGCAGCCACATTGGCGCCTCAGCAGCGGCTGGAGGCGCTGTTCGAAGAGATCGGTGAGCTGACCGGTCAACGCAACGCCATCGACGGTCGTCTGGTCGAGATCATCGCCGAAATCGATGGCGACGGACTCTGGGGCGCCACCGGGTGTCGGTCGATTGCGGCGCTGGTGGCCTGGAAAACCGGAGTGACCCCGCACAATGCCGAGACGATCGTCGCGGTGGCGCACCGGCTGCAGGAGTTCCCGCGCTGCGCCGAAGGATTGCGTGCAGGCCGGGTCTCGTTGGATCAGCTCGGAGTCATCGCCGAGCGCGCCGCCGCCGGATCCGACGAGCACTACGCGGAATTGGTGTCGGTCGCCACCGTCACCCAGTTACGCACCGCCGTCAAACTCGAACCCCAGCCCGAACCGACACCGCGGCCCACACCGCAACGGTCGATCACCAGGACCACCCGCGACGACGGCTACACCACCTACCGGATCACCCTGCCGCGGCTGGAGGCGGCCAAGTTCGACGCCGGGCTGCAATCGCACCGCGACGCCCTCATCGCGGAGCACAGACGCGACCACGACAACACCGATGACACCAACGGTGATCACGCACCACCGTTCCCCGACACCGTGGATGCGTTCATGAGTCTCATCGAGACCGGCTGGGACAGCGAAGCGGCCCGCCGCCCGCACGGCCAGCACACCACCGTGGTCGTCCACATCGACGTCGACAAACCGCCCGCCGCGTTGCATCTGGGCCCGCTGCTGACCGACGAGGAACGCGATTTCCTGCTCTGCGATGCCACCGGCGAGGTGTGGATCGAACGGCACGGCCGCCCGATCGGTGCCGGCCGAACCACCCGAACGATCAGTCGCCGGCTGCGCCGCGCCCTCGAACACCGCGACACCTGCTGCATCGTGCCCGGCTGTGGAGCCACCCGCGGCCTGCACGCCCACCACCTCCTGCCATGGCAGGACGGCGGACCGACCGAACTGGACAACCTCGTGCTGCTGTGCCCCTATCACCACCGGCTGCACCACCGCGGCGGCATCACCATCACCGGACCCGCACACCAACTCAAAATCACCGACCAAGGCGGGCGACCCATGCACGGCGGCTCACTAGCCCGACCACCGAACAAGCCTCCGCCCGCGGTCGCGCCCTGCCCGGGTCCCACCGGTGAGCGCGCCCAATGGTGGTGGTACACACCCTTCCAACCACAGGCACCACCGACACCCAACTAGGTTGGCCGGTCGGACTGGTAGACCTGCGTGCCGCGGCTCCCGCGGTCAGCGAGGACTCAGTTCGGGCCCTTCGGGGTGATCGGATGAGGGGAGCGTCGGCGCTGGGATCCGATACGACACCGGCGTCTCGGACAACGAGATCGGGTTGGACACCTGGCGCTGCGTCAAACCCTGGTCCTCCGAAGGAATTTCGACGACGGGTTGCAGCCCCAGCCGAGTTGCGAGGTCGAACGCCTGCTGCACATCGTTGATCGGCCCACATGGCACACCGGCTTCGGTGAGGGTTTCGAACCATTCCTCGGCAGGTTTGAGCACAAAGACGCCTTCCAGTTCGGCGATGAGTTCGCTCCGGTTGGCCACCCGGGCCGCGTTCGTCCGGTACCGCGGATCATCGACCAGATCCCGCCTGCCCAGCACCCCGGCGAGCGATGCGAAAAGTTTGTCGTTCGCGGCGGCGACGGCCAGCGGACGGTCCGCAGTCGCCACCACCTCATAGGGGGCGATGCTGGCGTGACGGTTACCCGCCAACCCCGGTACGGCACCGGTGCATACGTAGCTGGAAGCCTGATTCGTCAGCGCCGACAGCAGAGACGAGAGCAGATTGACCTCGATGCGCTGGCCTTGGCCGGTGCGGTCACGGTGGCGCAGGGCAGCCAGGATCCCGGTGACCGCGTGCAGTCCGGTGACAACGTCGACCAGCGCGACGCCCACCTTGGTCGGCCCCGTCTCGTCGTGGCCGGTAATCGACATCAACCCGCCCACAGCCTGCACGATCAAGTCGTACCCAGGCAGGTCGGCGCCGGCGCCCGATCCGAACCCGGTGACCGAGCAATACACCAGGCCCGGGTACTCCGCTCGCAAATCGTCGTAGCCCAACCCGAAGCGGTCCATGGTGCCGGACCGGAAGTTCTCGATCACCACATCGCACGAGGCGATGAGCTCCCGCGCGTCCCTGCGCCCTTCGGCTGTGCTGAGGTCGAGGGCCCGGGACTGCTTGTTGCGGTTGGCGGCGAGGAAATACGTCGAATGCGGTCCGCTCCAGGGCGGGCCCCACGTCCGGGTTTCGTCCCCGCTCTCCGGCCGCTCGATCTTGATCACCTCTGCGCCCAGATCGGCCAGCATCATCGTGGCGTACGGCGCGGCCAGGACACGCCCGAAGTCTGCGATCCGGATCCCGGCCAGCGCGGACGCCTCGCTCATATGTGATTGCCTTTCTCCAGGGGTCACAGGCCAGTGCCACCACCTCACTGTTCCATATGACCGAACCGCGCAAAGTGCTCGACCAAGTCCCCTCCCTCACAGCCGCGCTTATGTCGGCACACCTCGCCCGCCGCGGCGACGGCCACCGGATCGAAGCCCGGCGGTACCGGGCCGCCGGCCACCAACGCCCGCACCAGGTCCCGCTGGCGTTGCGCCAGCGTGTCCCGTTCCGTCATGCCCACACCTCCCGCACCGTTGCCGTGATCGGCGCGGCCCCCGCGGCGGCGGCTATCGCGTCCAGCTCGTCGAAAAACTCGGCGGCAGGCGGGAACCGGCCGTCACGCTCCAGCATGAACGGGGTGTCGACGCGCTCCCGCAGGGCCGTCACCAGGTCCAGTACCTCCGGCGGGGTCCGGGCGGTGTGGGTGTCGTGGTAGAAGTCGTCACCGTCGCGGCCGCCCGCCACATGGCTGTAGGCCACCCGCTCCACCGGCAGCCTGGCCAACTCGTCGAGCGGATCGCGACCGCGGTTGCGGGCGTTGGCATATACGTTCGCCACGTCGAGCACCAGCAGCACCCCGGTGCGGTCCACCAACTCGGTGAGAAACTCCGATTCGGTGAGATCGGACTCCGGCCACTCCACGAAAGAGGCGATGTTCTCCACCGCCAGAGGCACTTCCAATTCCGCGCGGGTTCGGTCGATGTTGACCGCCAACACATCGATGGCCTCGCGGGTACGGGGCACCGGCAGCAGATGTCCGGCCTCTATCCCACCCGCCCTGACGAAGGCGATGTGTTCACTGACCACCGGAGAACGCAGTGCCCGCGCGCAGGCCGCTAAACGCCGAACCCGCTTGGGCTGCACCGGTTCCACCCCTCCCAGGGACAGCGCGACCCCATGCGGGATCACCGGCACACCGCGGGCCACCAAGTCGGCCAGCGCCGCCTCCGGCCGGGCCCGGCGGCGACGCATCGGTAGCGACTCGGCGATCACCTCGCAGAACCCCGGCCGCAGATCGGCGATCACCCCGGCGATTTCGCGCCGCCAACCGATACCTACATCGCCCAACGCTGGCAGGACGCGGTTCGGGGTGCTCATCCGCCGCACCCTCCGCATCCACCGCACCCGCCGCATCCACCGCCACCGCCGTCGCCGCCACAGGAGGCGCCGCAGCCGGCACCGTCGGCCCCACCGCCGGAAGAACCACCGGCCAGCTCCACCGCACCCGAGTAGGCGGAGTCCACCGCCCACAACGCGCCGGTGCCGAACAGAGCCACCGACAACGCCACCGCGAGCGGACCGTAGGTGGCGAAGGCGGGGGTCTTGGCCGGGTCCAGATAGTCCAGTCGCTGCTGTTCGGCCGCGAGCAGCCGACGACCCGCCGGGGTCAGCCGATTCACTTCGAGCAGGCGCGGCAGCACCAGCACCCCGTACAGGACGGTGGCGACGACGATCACAGGGAACGCCACCAAGTCGAGCGGATTCGTCTCCACCGTGATCAGGAGGTATATCGCGTAACCGATGCCGACTGCCATCACCCCCATCGAGGGGATGACACCCAGACGCATCCGGATCCGCTCGGCGCGGGTGCGCACCAGTCCCCGCGCGCTCAGATCCGCTTCCAGGGCGGCGAGTTCGTGCTGGCGGAATGCCGCGTAGATGCCCGGCACGGTGTGCTTGGGATCGTCGGCGACCTGCGCGAGCACCTGTTCGGTGAACCGGTCGGTATCCGGGGTACGCACCGCACCGTCCACCCGTCCTTCGCCGGTGATCCGTCCGCTCGCGCGCAGACCCGCCAGGGCGGCCACCACCGGCGCGATATCCGAGCGCAGAAAGGCCAATTCGGTCGCGCTGATCGGCTCGGTCACCGCACGTCGCCGCGGAGTCACCGCGATCCGCCACACCACGGCGAGGACCGCTGATGCGGCCAGCGCGGCCAGATATCCGTATCCCTCCTGGGGGATCGTCTCGAGATACCGCTCGATCATCTTGTCGATCGCCATCACGTTCACCTCCTGGACGTTTCAGGTCGGACCATCGTGGCGCGGTGTCGTCGTTACCGGTCACAACTTTCGGCCCGGCTGAATCAGCCAGCCTGCACGTCTGAGGACAGGGTTCGTTGAGGAGGAGTTGGCGATTGGGTGAGAAATTCGGGCGGTGTCGACAGACCCCTGAAACCGCAGTCACCCAGCGGCGTTGGCGCCCTGCCAGACCGCGTCGAAAGGCGTGTTTCCCGGCACCCGATCGACGATGCCCGCGGTGGTGAACTCTTTGGCCAGCCGCACCGCCGCCGCCACGTCGGACCCCGTGGCGAGGGCGGCCGTGATCGCGGCCGCCAAAGTGCAGCCCGCTCCGGCGACGCGCGCGTTCCCGGCCTTGGGCGCCCGCAGAACCTCGACGTCGCTGCCGTCGGAGAAGACGTCCACGGCGTCGTCACCGGGGAATTCCACCCCGCCCTTGACCACCACGTAGCGGGGTCCCAGGTCGGCGATGCGGCGGGCCGCCTCGGCCAGATCGTCGACCGATTCGATGGCGTCCATTTTGGCGAGGGTGCGCGCCTCGAACAGGTTGGGCGTGGTGACGGTCGCGAGCGGCAGGATCTGCCTTCGTAGCGCGGTGTCGGTGTCGAGGGCGGCGCCGGGCTCCTGGCCCTTGCAGATCAGGACCGGATCGACGACGACGTGCCGCCACGGCTGCCCTCCGAGGGCGTCGGCGACCACGTCGATCGTCGCGGGGGTGCCCAGCATGCCGATCTTGACCACGTCGAGGTCATAGGCCGACGTCGCGGCCTCGATCTGGTCGGCGACGACCTGCGGTTCGACGGGCACGAAACGATGGGCCCAGTTCGCCTTCGGGTCGAAGGACACCAGGCAGGTCACCGTGCCGATGCCGTAAGTCCCCAGCTGCTGGAAGGTCCGCAGATCCGCTTGCAGTCCGGCGCCGCCGGTAGCTTCGGAACCGGCGATGACGTATGCGAAGTCGACCACGCCCACGAGCCTACGACACGATCCACCTGGCGAAAGACGGACCTCGACAATCCTTGTCCGGGTATGCGGACGGTCATGTTCGGACAGCCCAACTTTCCCGCGTCGAAGCCCAAACTTATTGATTCCAAACGGGTTTCGACGTCACCGAAGTTGCGCGCGACCCGATCGGCTGGGTATCGTCTTGGCAGCGAAGGGGAGTAGCCCCCAATCGGGTGATCGACATACTGGCCGCACCGGCACATTCCCGGGTGGCCCGGTTCCCGAACCGGACACGGTCCGGTGGGCGAGACCTTCGGCCGTACAGACCATTTTGGTCGCCGGCCGGAGGCATCTGTTCGATCCCCCGGCGGCGGCCCCGGACCGAGGAGTATCGGTGCTCGCCGCACTACTGCTGAGTTTCGCAGTCATCTTCGTCGCCGAGTTGGGTGACAAGACGCAACTGGTGGCGATGACCTTTGCCCTGCGCTACCGCTGGTGGGTGGTGCTGGCCGCGATCACGGCCGCCACCACCGCCGTGCATGTCCTGTCGGTCGCGATCGGTCATTATCTGGGTGCTGCCCTGCCCACCCACCTGCTCGGCCTGCTGGCCGGCGCGATGTTCATCTTCTTCGGGTTGTGGACCCTGCGTGGTGACACGTTGACCGATGAGGAAGCCAGCCGCGCTCAGCGGGCCACCGCACCGGCGTTCTTCGTGGTGACCTCGGCGTTCTTTCTCGCCGAGCTCGGCGATAAGACCATGCTCGCGACGATCACCCTGGCCGCCGACAACGACTGGGTGGGTGTGTGGATCGGGTCCACCCTCGGCATGGTCGTCGCGGACGGGTTGGCCATCCTGGTCGGTGCGATCGCCGGTAAGCACCTTCCCGAGCGGATCATCCAGATCGGCGCGGCCGCGTTGTTCCTGCTGTTCGGCGCCTACATGCTGGTGGAGAACATCTTCCCGACGGCCCCGGTCGCGATCGTCGCCGCCAGCGCGATCGCCTTCGTCGGGCTGGTCGCGACTGCGGTGCGGGCATTGCCGCCGCGCTGGCGGCCGGCGGTCCTGCGCCCCGAGTCCGCGCCCGCGGACCCCGCGCGAGCAGACACAAAACTGCCCTAATTCGCCGAAGAATGGGCAGGTTTATGTCTGTTCGCGGGGAAGAAAGGGTCGTGCTGCGGTCGGTGCCCGAGTCCTACCACGGTCGGATCGCGAGATCGGACGTCAGCGCGATGTGTGACGGCCGGTGCGCTTCGTAGCGTCAAACCATGACGCGAGCACAACCCTCCCAAGCCAATTGGCTGGCCGGCGTCGCACGTCCCTGGCCCGCCCCGAGCCTCCTGAACCCACCCGCACCGCACCGCCTCGCCGATCTCCTGCGCCGGCTTCGTGCCGCCGTGAGCGTGCGATCCCGTTGGTCCACAGCTGAACCCCGCCCGAAACGCCCGTACCACCCGCCGCTGCGGGAAAGCTTCATGGAGGAGGCCGCGATGCGCCGGGAGATGTTCCGGCTCTGAACCGGCACCGTACGACCGTGGTAGGAGAAAGCGGTGCCACCGCGGCATGATGCGCACGGGTGACCGAACCTTCTACCATCGGGGCATGCTGGGTGCGGCATCGCACTACGTGCAGGAACACGCGCGCCGGCGGGGCAACATGATCCCGATCGGCCACAACTGGGCGTCGGTGGTCGCGCTCGACGCCACGGTGCTGGGCGCGGGCGTGGTCTCGGTGCTGCAGCGCCCCACCGCCGATCTCGCGGTGTCGTTGCTCGCCCTGCTGCTCTGCGCGGCCCCGCTGCCGGTGGTCTACACCTACGGCCTCAAGTTCAAGGCCCCCATCCTGTGGGCGGCGTTCACCGGTGCGACGGCCGTGTTCCTGTTCGCCACGTCCACGCCCATCGCCGAGGATTTCGCCCCGCTGCTGATGGTCATGATGGTCGGCGAGGTGGCGTCGCTGACCGGTATGGCGGGTGGGCTCGCGGCCTCGCTATCGGCCGTTGCCCTCCTGCTGACCGCCTCGGCCGCCCACCGGCTCGACGGTGTGGCGCTGTATCTGGGGATCGTCGGAGTCGGCTGGCTCGTGGGCTATCTCATGCGGATTCAGCAGCAGCTGATGGAACAGCAGCAGCAGGCCCAGGCTGCGCTGGCCCGGCACGCCGCTGCCGACGAACGGCGGCGCATCGCCCGCGAGGTGCACGATGTCATCGCGCATTCGCTGAGTGTCACGCTGCTGCATCTGACCGGCGCCCGCCGGGCCCTGCAGGAGGACCGCGACATCGATGATGCCGTCGACGGGCTCGAACAGGCCGAACGTCTGGGGCGCCAGGCGATGGCCGACATCCGGCGCACCGTCGGGTTGCTCGACGGTGCGCCGATGAGCATCGCCCCCGAGCCCGGCATCGACGATATCGGCGGTCTGGTCGATGATTTCGTGCGTGCGGGTCTGCCCGTGACCCTCGATGTGAGTGGGCGATACGATGCGGTGTCGCCCGCGGTGGGGCTGGGGCTCTACCGCATCGCGCAGGAATCGCTGGCCAACATCGCCAAACACGCGCCCGACGCAGCGTCGACCGTGCGGCTGCGGATCGCGCGCACCTCCGCCACGCTGACGGTGGTGAACGCGTTGCCCGACCGGGCGCCGGGGCCGCAGGCCCGTTCCGAGGGGCGGGGTGTGCGCGGCATGCGCCAACGCGTCGAATTGCTCGGCGGCATCATCAGTGTCGGCCCGGCGCCGGAGGGTTGGTCGGTGCGCACCAACATCCCGCTCGACGACACCGAACCGTTGCAATCGTGCCCGAGGGTGTCATGACTGAGGGCGACATCGCCGTGCTGCTGGCCGATGACCAGGAGCTGGTGCGGTCCGGGTTGCGCCGGATCCTGCGGCGCAAGGACGGGTTCACCATCGTCGCCGAATGCGCCGACGGCGACGAGGTGCCCGGCGCCGTCGCCGAGCACTCCCCCGACGTCGTGGTGATGGACCTGCGGATGAAACGCGTCGACGGGATCGAGGCGACTCGGCTGCTGGCCGAATCCGGCGGGCCGCCGGTGCTCGCGCTGACCACGTTCAACGACGATGAACTGCTCTCCGGGGTGCTGCGCGCCGGCGCGGCCGGATTCGTGCTGAAGGACTCCTCGGCCGAGGAGCTGATCCGGGCGGTCCGGGCGGTGGCCGGCGGCGACAGTTATCTCGACCCCGCCGTGACCGCACGGGTGCTGACCACCTATCGCAAGGCCGCCGCGCCGCGCCGGGTGGACGGGCTCGGCGATCTCACCGCACGCGAACGGGATGTGCTCACCCTGATCGCCAAGGGCCGGTCGAATGCCGAGATCGCCCACGAACTCAGCATCTCGGGTCTGACGGTCAAGAGCCACATCGGCCATATCTTCGTCAAACTCGACCTCCGCGACCGGTCCGCCGCGATCATCCACGCCTACGACACCGGCCTCGTCGCACCCCAGTGAGCCGCGGCCCGAGGTTCAGTCCACGCGCCTGGCGACGACCGCGAAGTTCAGCGGGATCCGCGGCATCCCCGGCGGCAGCTCCCAGCCCAGCGGGCCCGCCACCAGGGCCGGAAACGCCGGCCAGTCCATATACGGCAGTTCGGCCAGCGTCTCGATCCGCAGCCCGGCATCCAGCAGCACGCCGACGACCTCGCCGAGATCGTGGCGCCATTCGTGGTTGGTGCCGTGCGCGATCTGCCCGGCCGAGTCCTCGGTGTAGGTGGCGGAGTCCTGGTAGGTCCGCACTCCCCCACCCGCCAGGTAGTCATCGGTGATCTCCCACGGGCCGAACGCCATCGCCCCGAGGATCGGATGATCGTCGCGGATCAGGAACACCCCGCCCGGTTCCAGCAGATCGTGGATCGACCTGGCCCAGTCGGTGAGTTCCGGTAGCCACACAATCGTTCCGGTGCTGGTGACGACGACGTCGAAGCGGCGTTCGATCAGCGTGGAGGCAAACCGGGCGTCCCCCTCGACCCAGGTGACGGCGCGGTTGTCGGCGCCGGCGATACGCTCGGCGTGCCGCAGCGCCGTGCGCGAGAAGTCAAGGCCGTACACATCGCGGGCACCGAGCCGGGCCCAGGAGATGGTGTCGGTCCCGATGTGGCACTGCAGATGCAGGAGCGAGAGGCCGGCCACCCCGGACGGCGGCAGCTGGGGCGCCAGCACCGCCAGATCGTTGCGCACCACCTGGGAGATATCGCTCGGATCGGCCAAAAAGCCGTCCACGTCATACATTTTCGACCGCACGTGGACGTCGGCCCGGTCGTCCCAGTTCATCCGGTTGGCGGCAATGGCTTCCGCTGGGTCCTGCACAGTCTCCCCCTCTGGCGCGATCCCCTTTTCTACTCCGGTGCCTGCCTCACCCGCCATCCGATTTACCGCGAGGGGTGACCGGCGAGACATTGATAGTGCACTAACTATGAGGGTACTTTCTAATTATGGCCTCACCAATCGGCACCGATGTCGATGCACTCGCCCTCGAACGGCAGGTGTGTTTCGCCCTGGCGGTCACCAACCGCGCCGTGCTCTCGGTGTACCGGCCGCTGCTGGAACCGCTGGGCCTGACCCACCCGCAGTATCTGGTGATGCTGGCGCTGTGGGACCACCACCGGTCCGACGCGGCCGGCCCGCCGCCCCTTTCGGTCAAGCGGATCGCCCGCGCGCTGCAACTCGACTCCGCGACCCTGTCCCCCATGCTGAAACGGCTCGAAACCCTCGGCCTGATCACCCGCACCCGCAGCACCGGCGACGAACGCGCCACCGACATCGGCCTCACCCCGCAGGGCATCGCCCTGCGGGACCGCGCCGTGGCCATCCCGCCGGCCGTCGTCGAACGCCTCGGCGTCGACATGGCCGAACTCGAAGAACTGCACCGGGTGCTGACCCGGATCAACGCCGCCGCACTGGCGGCCAACACGCTCACCGACTGACCGCCCGAGGAAACACCATGGCCACCCACCGCCCCAATCTCGTTCAGTACATCGCCTATTCGTACGGCCAGCGCCTGCCGGACCCGATGCGCGACTGGGTCGCGCGCGACCTCGCCGACCACGGCGCGGTGCGACGGCACATGATCCGGATGGCGATACCGCCCTTTCTGGTGCTCGCCCCGTTCTGGCTGCTGCCGGCATCGTTGTATGTCCATCTGGAGATGACGGTGCCGATCTACATCTGGGCGCTGCTGATCGCACTCGCCCTGAACAAGGTGTGGCGACGGCACCGGCTGGCCCAACACGACCTGGACCCGAACCTGGTCGACGAGATCAAGTACAAGAAGCAGGCCCGGATGCACGAGGACTACATCCGCCGGTTCGGGCCGCGGCCCGCGGACGCCGCGCGCCAGGCGAACAGCAGCCCGTTCTAGGCGGCGGGGCCCGCCGACCCCCATGCATGCATGCTTGCATGCATGGGGGCTATAGTGGCGCTCGTGGAGAATTCGAGCGGCCAGCGCGCCTACCGGGTGACCAAGGATCAGATCCTGTCCGGCGAGATCCGCGGCGGTCAGCTGCTCAGCGAAGTCGAGGTGGCCAACCAGCTCGGGGTCAGCCGGACCCCCGTCCACGAAGCATT
>NZ_JBSFPX010000123.1:0-22279 GCF_053588415.1 Mycobacterium sp. NPDC003449 | reverse complement strand
CCCGGAAAGCGCTTTCGCGGGTACCGGCGCGTCTGCTCGGCGAAGAAGGTGAGCGGGGCTCAGCTCACGACAGCGAACGGGTCAGGAACACCACCTGATGCTCGACGGCCGGGGTGAACCAGTCGTGGCCCGGCCAGACGTCGAAATGGTCACACGGGTAATGGTGCACCTGCGCCCTGGCCAGGGCCGCGGTCCTGGCCAGCGAATCCGCGGGCACGAACCGGTCGAAATCGGCGATCTGCACCAGCACAGGACATTTCACGCGCTTGGCCGCGGCGGCCGTGCGGATCCGCATCAGCTCGACACCGATCCCGGCGTCGACCTCGTTGCGCCAGGTCGGCCCGGCGATCGACAGGTAGCTCTCGTATGCGCCGTCGAGGGCCAGCGCCCCCGACTCCCCCGGACGCGCGGCCAACGGCATCAGCGCCGGGGAGCCACCCGCCGCGACGGCAACCCGGCTCCTGGCCCCCACCACGGTCCAGCGCAGTGCCGATGCGATATCGCGATGAGCCACCGCGGCCCTGGCCGCCGCGGGCCCGTTGGTCAGCGGCGTCATCGCGATCACGGCCACCACGCCGCTGTCGTCCGCGGCGGTTCGCAACACGTGGCTGCCCGAGAACGACGAGCCCCACAGCACCACCCGGCCCGGGTCCACCCCGGGCAGGCCGCGGGCGGCGGCCACCGCGGCGGCGTAGTCGGCCAGCTGGCGTCGCACCGAAACACTCTGTCGCGGTTCCCCTTCGGATGCCCCGAAGCCCCGGTAATCGAAGGCCAGCACATCCACGCCCGCGGCGGCGAACCGCTCGGCGAAGGGCTGCAGCCCGGAATCCTTGGTGCCGCCGAATCCGTGCGCCATCACCACGACCGGTCGGCCCGCCGAACGCGCCAGACCATCGCCGGTGCCGGGGAAATGCCATGCGCTGCACCGCTGCCCGGCCGAATCGAAGGTGACGTCGATGTAGGTCACCGCACACCTCCCACCACGGCCCGCTTGGCACCGGCCGGCAGTTCGCGGGTGCGGATGTCGTGCTCGTAGTAGAAGTAGTCGACCTGCTGGGTGTGCCGGGGCCGGTCCGTGCAATGGCCGGCGTGCAGCCGTTGATCGGCGTCGATCACCCGCTCCATCGCGGACACCGGCGGCAACGCATAGCGTCCCACCGCATAGGCCGCCAGCAGCCGCGACTGGCATTCCACGAACGGGAACAGGGTCGGGATGGCCTGAGCGAAACCCATGAACACCAGATCGTCGAACCCGGGCTTGAACATCCGTTTGTACAGCCGGATCTGGTTGCCGGGCGCGCTGATCAGGCCGGGATCGAAGAACGGGAAGGTGATGTTGTAGCCCGTCGCATAGACGACGGCGTCGAAGACGTCGCAGGTGCCGTCCACGAAGTGCACGGTGTCCCCGTCGAGCCGGGCCACGTTCGGCTTGGGAACGACGTCACCCGAGCCGAGCCGCAGGGGTAGTTCCACCGACTGGGTGGGGTGCGCCTCGAACAGCTTGTGGTCCGGGGCGGGCAGGCCGTAGGCGGTGGGGTCGGTGCCCAGCATCGGCGCCAGCCACTGCACCGCCTTGCGCTGCCAGGACAGCGGTAAGTAGGGGGTGGTCCGGAAGAACTTGTCCCCCGGTTGGCCGGCAAGGTATTTCGGCACGATCCAGGCGCTCGACCGGGTCGACAGGGTGACCTGGTTCTGCAGCGACCGCGAGGACAGCTCCACGGTGATGTCGGCGGCACTGTTGCCGAGGCCCACCACCAGGATCCGCTTGCCGGTCAACTCCAGCGGCGTCCTGGGGTCGATGTAGTGGTGTGAGTGGATCTGCTCGCCGGTGAAGGTGCCGGGGAACTCGGGCAGCCGCGCATCCCAGTGGTGGCCGTTGGCCACGACCAGCAGGTCGAACTGGCGCCGGGCGCCGGCCTGGTCCTCGATCTCCCAGCCGCCGCCCTCGGCACGCGCCGCGTGCACCACGCCGTTGTTGAACTCGATGCCGTCGAGGAGGCCGAACGCATCCGCATAGCCGTCGAGGTAGGCCTTGATATCGGAGTGGTGCGGGAACGAGGGGAAGTGCTCGGGCACCGGAAAGTCCTTGAACGACAACCGATGCTTGCTGGTGTCGATGTGCAGTGAGCGGTAGGCACTGCTGTGCCCGTTCGGGTTGCCGAAGGCCCAGTTGCCGCCGATCCGGTCCGAGGCCTCGAATGTGGTGTACGGGACGCGGTAGTCCTTGAGCATCTTGCCGGCGGTGAGACCGCTGATGCCGGCGCCGATGATCGCGGTTCGCGGTGAATGCTGCAACGCAGTGCTCCTCACGGTGTGATGCAGCACACTAACAGCGCCGTTTGACGGTCGTCAATAGATTCTGACAACTGTCAGTAATAGCGCGACCAGACACAAAAGTGCCCATTTTCATGCGCAAATGGGCACTTTTATGTCTGCTCGGCCGAAGAAAGGTCAGCCGATGAAACGGACGATGGACTCGGCGACCGCGGCCGGTTTGTCCGAGCCCTCGATCTCGACCGTGACCGTCATGGTCGCCTGCGCGGCCCCGTCGAGTTTGGTCACATCGGCGATTTGCGCACGGGCCCGGACTTTTCCGCCCACCGGAACCGGCGTGATGAACCGTACCTTGTTGTAGCCGTAATTGATCGCCATCGCGATGTCATCGACACGGTAGAGCTGATGGGTGAAATGCGGCAGCAGCGACAGGGTCAGCAGCCCGTGCGCGATCGTGCCGCCGAACGGGCCACCCGCCGCCCGCTCCGGATCGATGTGAATCCATTGATGATCGTCGGTGGCATCGGCGAACAGATTCACCCGGTCCTGGGTGACCTCCATCCAGTCGGTCGGCCCCAGTTCACTGCCGACCGCCGCGGCCAACTCGTCGAGCCCGCTGAACACCTTCAAGGTTGTCACCCTCGCTCCCTTCCACCCGTGGTCAGAACACCACGGTCTGGTTACCGAACCTGATCACGCGGTCCTCACAGTGCCACAGCACCGCGCGCGACAACACCAGCCGCTCCACATCGCGCCCCAGCCGCACCAGATCGTCGACGGTGTGCCGGTGATCCACCCGCACCACGTCCTGCTCGATGATCGGCCCCTCGTCGAGATCCTCGGTGACGTAGTGGGCGGTCGCACCGACCAGTTTGACCCCGCGCTCCTTGGCCCGACGGTATGGCGCCGCGCCGATGAACGCGGGCAGGAAGGAGTGGTGGATGTTGATCATCGGGCAGCCGATGGCACCGAGGAACTCCGGCGTGAGGATCTGCATGTAGCGCGCCAGCACCACCAGGTCGACGTTGCCGCGCAACAGCTCCAGGATCCGCTGTTCGGCTTCGGGACGGTTCTCCCTGGTGGCCGGGACGTACAGATAGGGCACGTCGAACGCACGGACCTGGTCGGCCAACTCGGGGTGGTTGGCGATCACCATGGCCACCGACATGGCGAGTTCACCGCGCCGGTTGCGCCACAGCAGGTCCAGCAGGCAATGGTCCTCGCGCGAGGCCAGCAGGGCCACCCGTTTGGGCTTGGCCGCCTCGGTGAGGCTGAAGTCCATCCCGAACCGGCCCGCCACCCGCTCCCGGAAATCCCGCTCCATCTCGTCTCGCACCGCGGTGAGCCCCGGCAGGTGGAAGATGGTCCGCTGCATGAACGTGCCGCCGGCCTGCTCGGTGGAGTGCTGATCGAGCGAGACGATATTTGCTCCCGCGGCGGTCAGGAAGCTGCTGATCGCGGCGACCAGGCCCGGCCGATCCGCGCAACGCAACAGCAACCGTCCGATATCGCGGACCGGTAGGGCGTTCGCGCCCGGGTACTCCCCCGTCATGACCATCAGATTCTCACCCCCCGGTCGGCCACGGAGCGCAACGGCGGCCGCGACGCCGATAGCCCCGGTCGAATGGCCGTCCACCGGCTTTTACGTGTACGCCCCGCTGTGGACCACGCCCGGCCGATTAGCGTTCACCATTAGTCCGAGATCACCGTCGACTACTGGCTCGACACCCCGACAGCAAAACCTGGCGAACCTTCCGCAGGGCAAACTATCGCCGCCGTCACTGACATTTAGTATATTTGCCCATCCTAGGATAGATCGGGATCAACACCTATGATAATCCGACGCGAATTTGCCAAAATCGCATCCGCATGCGGATTAACCACTTGGGACTACACCGAATTGCAAACCCCGCCAGACAGGATTTCCCCGCTAGCTGGAATTACATGGCGGTGCGGCGGGATACTCAACTCGCGTATTCGCACAAGCCCGTGCTGCGCACCCAATCATTCGCACCGCCACAAGGGTGCCGATGACCCGACGAATGGACCGCAGATGACCGCTCCTCAACTCGATGCCGCCGATCACTCGCCCGTCACCCTGGAGAAGACGCCCAATTGGTGGGACCCGGAGAGCGAATGCACCATCGTGATCGCCGACCCGGGCGCCGAGCGTGAACTGTGGACCGAATACGTCCGCGGCGCCGAGCAGAACTACCGCAAGCACGGCGTGGAGCGGGCCCTTGATATGGAGGCGCTGCGCACCGGAACCGACACGGCGTTGTTCTGCGTCGGCCTCAACGAGGCGGGCCGGGTGGTCGGCGGCCTGCGGGCCAAAGGCCCCTACGAGCGCACCGACGAATGCCACGCGGTCGTCGAGTGGAGCGGTCAGCCCGGCCTCGACGCGGTCGGCAAGATGGTGTCCGACCGGTTGCCGTTCGGCGTGGTGGAGATGAAGACGGCATGGGTCTGCGACGATCCCGATCAGAGCCGCGCCCTCACCGACACCCTGGCCAGGATGCCGCTGCACTCCATGACGCTGCTCGACATCCAATTCGCGATGGCGACCGCGGCCGCCTATGTGCTCAAGCGCTGGTTGTCGTCGGGCGGCGTGCTGGCCGCCAAGATCCCGGCCACGCCGTACCCCAACGAGCGCTACCAGACCAAGATGATGTGGTGGGACCGGCGCACCTTCGCCAATCATGCCGACCCGAAGCAGCTCTCGGCCTACTTCGCTGAGACACAACGAATCTCGCCACGGTTGCACACCGACCTCGGTGGCGCCACCGCGGCTGGACGATGATTGAGGGCATGATCGACGACATTGAGGATATCGACGGTTCGGCACGCAGCAGCGCGGTCATCTTCGACGCCGGTGATCCGGCCGGGGCCAGGACGCTGGACATGCTGCGCGCCGATCCGCGGATCACGGTCATCGACAACTGCCGCCCCCAGCAGGACGCCCTGCGCGATCTGGTGCCTGCGGTGCGGCCCGATCTTCTCGACGAACCGACCCGGTGGGCCTACTACCCGTGGCGGCGCTGCGTCGTCCACATCGTCGGCCCGCAGGCGTTCCGGCGGCTGCGGCTGGACCGCAACCGCAACCTGATCAGCGCCGAGGAACAACAACGCCTGGCGAGCCTGCGGATCGGGGTGGTCGGGCTCAGCGTCGGTCACGCCGTCGCCTACACGCTGGCCACCGAGGGCCTTTGCGGGGAGTTGCGGCTCACCGACTTCGACGAACTCGAATTGCCCAATCTCAACCGGGTGCCCGGCACGGTGTTCGATCTCGGCGAGAACAAGGCCGTGGTGGCGGCCCGCCGGATCGCCGAGATCGACCCGTACCTGACGGTGCGGGTCGATCTCGGCGGGGCCGCCCCTGACTCGATCGACGAGTTCGTCCGCGGGCTCGACGTCGTGGTGGAGGAATGCGATTCCCTGGACGCGAAAGTCCTTGTCCGCGAGGCTGCCCGGGCCCAGCACCTGCCGGTTCTGATGTCGACGGCCGACCGCGGGCTGCTCGATGTGGAACGGTTCGATCTCGAACCCGACCGGCCGATCCTGCACGGTCTGCTCGGCGATATCGACGCGGCCCAGCTCGCCGGGTTGACCAGCAAGGACAAGATCCCCCACGTGCTGCGGATCCTCGACGCCCCGCAGTTGTCGCCGCGGATGGCCGCCTCGCTGGTCGAAGTCGGCACCACGCTCACCACCTGGCCGCAGCGGGCCGCCGAGGTCGTGCTCGGTTCCACCGTGGTCGCCGAGGCGGTCCGGCGCATCGGTCTGCGCGAGCCGCTGCGCTCGGGCCGGGTGCGTATCGACGTCGCGGGCATGCTGGACCGGATCGAGGATCCCAAGGTCGCACCGCCCGGGCCGGTGGCGACGACCGGCGAGCCCGAACCGGTGCCGCCGCCGGACCCGGGGGACGTCGCCGAGGTCGTGGCGCTGGCCGCCGTCCGCGCGCCGTCGGGCGGCAACGCCCAACCGTGGCATATCGAGTCGACCTCGGACCGGCTGCGGCTGCGGCTGGCGACCGAGTACACCACCGCGATGGACGTGGGCTACCGCGGCAGCGCCGTCGCGCTGGGTGCCGCCTCGTTCAACGCGCGGGTGGCGGCGGCCGCACATGGACTCATCGGCCGGACCGACTGGCAGCGGGGCGACGAGGGAACCCCGCTGTACGGGGTCGTGCGGTTCGATCCTGGCCCGGCGACCGACCTGGCCGCCTTGTACACGCCGATGCTGGAACGCGAGACCAACCGGCTGCGCGGATCCTCCGCGCCGATCGCGCCCGATGTCCGCGCGGCGCTGCACGACGCCGCCCGCGCCGAAGGTGGCCGGCTGACCCTGCTGGACACCTCGACGGATCTGGACGCCGCGGCCCGCATCCTCGCCGAGACCGACCGGATCCGTTTCCTCACCCCGACGCTGCACCGGGAGATGATCTCCGAACTGCGCTGGCCCGGTGAACCGGCACCCGACACCGGCATCGAGGTCAGCAGCCTGGGCCTGGATCCGGCCGACCTCGTGCAGCTCGATATCCTGCGCCGGTCGGAGGTGATGGCCAAACTGTCGGACTGGAACGCGGGCGCGGCCCTGGGGGACGACACCTACGAACGGGTCACGACCAGTTCGGCCCTCGCGGTGATCTCGGTACCGGGACGACGGCTGACCGATTACGCCGTGGGCGGCGCCGCGGTGGAAGCCGTGTGGGTCGCCGCCCAGCGCCACGGGGTCGCGGTCCAACCGGTGTCGCCGGTATTTCTCTACGCCCACGACGACCGCGACCGCGAGGGGCTGTCCGCCGCCCATAGCGGCGCCCTGCGCGATCTCCAGTATTCTTTTCGCAGGTTGACCGTGACCGAGCGCGACGAATCGCAGGCGTTGGTACTCAGATTGTTCTTCGCTCCGCGACCGTCCGCACGCAGTCGGCGTCGGGCCCCGCTACCGGGTGCGGCACCGCAGAACGGCTGAGGTACATACCGGAGGTGTTGGTGCCAGGCAGTCTGGAGCTGCTCGTCACGTCGGTCGCCACCCAACTCATGGCGGTCGACGCGGCCACCTCGCGGTCGGTCAGTCAACAGATCCTGGCCGACCTGGTCACGTTCTTCGACGTCGACGTGAGCTTCCTGCGCCACAACGACCACGGCGCCCACGCCACGAGGTTGATCGCCGAGTGGCCGCCGCGCCCGCTTGACGCGCCGACCGACCCGCTCGCGGTCATCCACTTCTCGGACGCGGACCCGGTTTTCGCCATGGCCGAGCATCTCAAGGAACCCGCGGTGTTCCGGCCCGAACCGGCCACCGACGATTACCAGCGCACCATCGAGGCCGGCCGGCACGTCCCGACCACCTCGATGGCGTGTGTCCCGCTGTTGTCGAGTGACGTCACCACCGGGGTGCTGGGGTTCGTCAAGTTCGGCGACCGCGAGTGGCGGCCCGCCGAACTCAACGCCCTCAAGGCGATCGCATCGCTGTTCGCCCAGGTGCAGGCCAGGATCGCGGCCGAGGACCGGCTGCGGTACCTGGCCGATCACGACCACCTGACCGGGCTGCACAATCGTCGGGCGCTGATGGCCCACCTGCAGGCCCGGCTGGCGCCCGGACAGCGGGGCCCGGTGTGGGTGTTGTTCTTCGACCTGGACCGGTTGAAGGCGATCAACGACTACCTCGGCCATACCGCGGGGGACGGGTTCATCAGCATCCTGGCCCAGCGCCTGCAACGCGGCGACGACCAGCCCAAGCTGATCGCCCGGCTCGGCGGCGACGAGTTCGTCGTGGTGCCGTCGACGGCGATGTCGGTGGAGGCGGCCACCGCGCTGGCCTACCGACTCCAGTCGGTGCTGCGTGAGCGGGTCACCATCGATGGCGAAATGCTCACCCGGACCGTCAGTATCGGATTGGCCCAGGGAATCCCCGGCCGCGATTCCACTTCCGATCTGCTCAACCGCGCCGACCACGCGGTGCTCACCGCCAAGAATTCGGGGGGCAACCAGGTCGCGGTGTTCTCCGACGAGATGGCCCTGGAGATCGACTTCCGCAATGACATCGAACTCCATCTGCAGAACGTGATCGAGAGTGGTGCACTGGTTCTGCACTACCTGCCCGAGATCGATATGCGCACCGGCGAGATCCTCGCGGCCGAGGCCCTTGTCCGCTGGCAGCACCCGACCCGCGGGTTGCTGGCTCCCGATTCGTTCATCGGGGTGGCCGAATCCATCAACCTGGCCGGTGAACTCGGGCGGTGGGTGCTGCGCACCGCGTGCGCCGAGTTCGCCAGGTGGCGGTTCAACGGCGTCGGCCGCAACATCGTGCTGCGGATCAACGTCTCGCCGGTCCAGTTGGTGACCGACGGATTCGTCAGCCAGGTGGCCGAGATCATGGCCGAGTTCGGTCTGCCCCGCGGATCGGTATGCCTGGAGATCACCGAAAGCGTTGTGGTGCAGGACATCGAGACCACCCGCACCACCCTCACCGGTCTGCACGAAGTCGGCGTGCAGGTCGCCATCGACGATTTCGGCACCGGCTACAGCGTGTTGTCGCTGCTCAAATCGCTGCCGGTGGACACGCTGAAAATCGACCGCAGTTTCGTCGCGGAACTCGGCTCCAACCCAGGGGATCTGCCGATCGTGCGCGCCGTCATCGCCCTGGCCGGGGCTTTCGGGCTGCAGCTCGTGGCCGAGGGGGTCGAGAACGAACGCGCCGCACTCACGTTGCTGCGGCACGGGTGCTACCGCGCGCAGGGGTTCCTGCTGTCCAAGCCGGTCCAGGCGAGCGAGATGCAGACGCTGCTAGCCGCGGGGCGGGTTCCGGTGCATTTCTCGGCCTCGCCGCGCATGTGAACGACGCCCCTCCCGCCGACCACCCGACAGCAGCTCGGTCTGGCAGTACCCCGACCGCGGTGCGTCGCAGGCACTCTCGATAGTCAGCAGTTCGACCCGGGCGAACCGGCTGGCACTGTGGCCGACCAGACACACCTGCAGCGCTCGGCCGTCGTGCGTTCCGACGGCATCGCCGGCGGGGGCACCCGGCGGCTCGGGTTCGGCAGGCCCGGCCCCGGTCGCGACGGTGACGGCGTGCCGGGCCCGCACCCTGAGCGGGCCGTCGGCGGTCGCCAGTTCGGCTCCGACGATCTCACCCTCCTCGAACACGATGCGCCGCAGCGTGGGGCCGTCGGACACCTCGATGCCCCGGTTCCGGGCCTGCCCCCACAACCACCCGTCGACCGCGCGGGTCAGCGAATCCGGGCCGGCGGCGAGGTCGAGCCCGCCGATGATTCTGGCCTGCAGCTTCTCCCCCACCTCGGATCGCACCGGCCGGGACCCGTGATCCGACAGCCGGGTGCCGACGACGCCGTAGGGCGACGTCAGGCAGCGGGCCGCCCAATCCTGCAGCCGGGCGCCGTAGAACGGTTCGATCCGGGCACCGCGGCGCGGCGCGCTCCACTCGGTCACCGTGCGCACCGGCAGGTCCGCATCGCGCTGTGCCGGCGCCGCGGCGTCCAGGCCGGCCGTCAACGCCTCGAAGTAGTCGCGGGTGGCGGGATCCTCGATACCGGCCCACAGCCATCCGGCGCCGTCACCCGTCACCGCGGGCCGGGCGCCGGGCCGGACCACCAGGACGTCGTGGCCGGCATCGGTGGCGGCGATCGCTGCGGCCAGGGCACCGATACCGGCGCCGCAGCAAACCACATCGACTTCGTCGTCCCACATTCGCTATCGGCACCTCACGTTGCTGTCGGGTTCGGCGCGGTCTGCGGCCAGGGACCCGCAGGCAACACCGACCGGGTCGGACATGAATGTTGTCACGATTGCGCCGCGCTCGCGTGGAGCGGCCCCGGAAATCGTCGCACCACTGGGGTTGCCACAGCCCACACCGAGATTCGAGGGGGATTGCCGGTGCGGGCTGTGGCAACGCGTGTGGGATATCCCGGCCTCGCATGCGGCGGCTCTCCGCACACACCGCCGGACCGAGTCCGGCGCAGCGAACCGGGAGTTATCACACTGAGCACACTACATACCTTTAGAATGTTCTGCACGCGT
The DNA here is from genome assembly GCF_053588415.1 of Mycobacterium sp. NPDC003449. Taxonomy (NCBI): domain Bacteria; kingdom Bacillati; phylum Actinomycetota; class Actinomycetes; order Mycobacteriales; family Mycobacteriaceae; genus Mycobacterium; species Mycobacterium sp. NPDC003449. The sequence goes on along the minus strand of NZ_JBSFPX010000123.1, from coordinate 11,966 downwards.
CGTCATGACTTCCAGTTTTTCGAGGCGGCGCGGATAATGCTCCAGGAAAGTCAGATGACAGAATTGCCGCACATGACGGGACGTCATCCCCCACGACGCCCCCACAACGCAGCCGCGAAGATTCCGAGGTTCTGGTGACTGAGCAGGTCGACCGGCGCGCCGACCTCACCAGGCTCCAGATCCTGCAGGCGGCCTCGCGGCAGTTCGCCCGCAAGCCATACAGCCTGGTCAGCCTCGATGACATCCTGGCCGACGCCGCGGTCACCAAGGGTGCGCTGTACTTCCATTTCCGCTCCAAGCATGCGCTGGCGTCGGCGATCGTCGACCACCGCGTCGCGCTCGCCCGCCGCACGGTCGACGAAACCCTGGCCCGCAATCTCTCCGGCCTCGAGACACTGATCGACATCTCCTACCGGCTGGCCGTCGACGACACCGGCGACGCGATGACCCGGGCCGGCCTGAACCTGGTCGAATCGATCGGACGCACCGACGGGATGGGCCGCCGCGTCGTGGACGCCTGGGTGCGCGCCTACACCACGATCGGCAGGCGGGCCCGCGCCCAGGGCGACTTCGCCGAGCACGGCGATCCGCGGGCCGTCGCCACCACGTTGGTGGCGGCGTATCTGGGTCTGCGCCAGACCAGCGATCTCGATGACCACAGGCGGTTCATCGCCGACCTGGAACAGTCCTGGACGCTGGCACTGCCCGGGTTCGCCAATCCCGACCGGCTCGGCTACCTCACCCAGTTCCTGCACCGGCGCACCGCGCTGACGATCAGGAAATCGGCACCGGTCGTCGCGGAACTCGGTTCGCCCACCGGCGCGGGCCAGACCTGATATGCCGCGCCAGGCCCGATCCGGGATCACCAGAAAGAAGATCATCGCCGCCGCCGTCGAGGTGTTCGCCGAGGCCGGCTATCCCGCAACAGGTTTGGGCGATATCATCGAGCGTGCCGAAATGACCAAGGGCGCGTTGTACTACCACTTCGACTCCAAGGAATCGCTGGCCGAGGCCATCATCGAAGAGAGCGGAGCCAGCATCCTGGCGATGTTCCGCACCATCTCGCAATCGCCGTCACCCGCCTTGGAGAACATGATCCACGGGATGTTCGTGGTGGCCGATTTCATCAGCCGCGACCGGGTCGCCGAGATCGGCCTGCAGCTGCTGCGGACGTTCTCGGGGATCAACTCCGCGGCCGGACGCGTCTACGCGGCCTGGCTGGACGAGTTCAGCGAGCAGGTGGGCCAGGCGGCCGCCGAGGGCGATCTGCGCGACGGCGTCGACATCAAGACGGCGGCCGAGGTGATCCTCGGGTCCGTCCTCGGCGCGGAGGCGTTGTCGCGGGCCACCGCCGGCGGCACCGATCTGCGCCAGCGGGTGGCCCACACCTGGGATCTGCTGCTGCCGGCCGTCGTCAGCGCCGAATCGCTCGGGTACTTCCGCGAGTTCCTGGCCAGGGAGTCGTTGCGGCAGTCTGCGGTGACCGCTTCGCCACGCTGAGCCGCGGCGTTCAGAGTTCGTCGACCCACAACTGCTCGGTGAGATCCTGAAACGTCGCGAGCGCCACCGGATCGTCACCCCGCAGCAGGGCCGACTTGCTCATTCGAGCCCGCACCACCGACCCGTCCCGGTGTCGCAGGTCGACCACCAGGTCGGCGTGCGCCCGCACGACGGACACGGCCGACTCATCGGCGGGCAGCAGGTGGAAGATGTCGGCGAAATTCAGCAGCTTCACCGAATCGGCTGTGTGGCCGACCATTTCGGCGAAAGCGCGGTTGGCGAAGAGGATGGTTCCGCCCTCGGCGATGGCCAGCACGGGCACCGGGAACCGCTCAAGGACCACGAGCGTGGGCATCTGCTCCAGCAGCGCCATCGGGGATTGGGCGTCCTGCCCGGTCTGTCGCCGCTCCACGCCTCCGATTATTGCCGGTCGCGTTCACCGGTTACCAGCGCCGCCGCCAATCGGGCGGGTTCCCGGCGTGCCGACCCGCGGTCCGGGCGCCCACTACTTGACTAACTAGGTTTACTCTGTGGGCGGGACGTGGCAGACAGGGGCAGGCATGGACGTGAAGTGGTCGACGACCGACCAGCAATTCCGCGATGAGGTGCGCGAGTTTCTCGAACGCAAGCTCACGCCGGACCTGCGCCGGGCGGGGCGGCTGATGACCAGCGTGTACGCCGATCACGACGCCAGCATGGCCTGGCAGCAGATCCTGCACGAGCGTGGCTGGGCGGCGCCCGCCTGGCCGGTCGAGCACGGCGGCTGTGACTGGACCCTGACCCAGCACTACATCTTCAGCCGCGAATCGACCCTGGCCGGCGCCCCGTCGCTGTCGCCGATGGGCATCCGGATGGTCGCGCACGCCATCATCCGATTCGGCACCGATGCGCAGAAGCAGTACTTCCTGCCGCGCATCCTGACCGGCGAGGTGTTCTTCTGCCAGGGTTACTCCGAACCCGAGGCTGGCTCGGACCTGGCCGCCCTGTCGATGTCGGCGGTTCCCGATGACGCGGCCGGTGACCTGATCTGCACGGGTAGCAAGATCTGGACCACCCACGCCCGCGAGGCGAACTGGATGTTCGCCCTGGTCCGCACCGACCGCACCGGCAAGAAGCAGCAGGGCATCACGTTCGTGCTGATCGATATGACCTCACCGGGCATCGAGATCAGGCCGCTGGTGATGACCTCGGGTGAGGAGGTGCAGAACCAGGTCTTCTTCGACGAGGTACGGGTGCCGAAGTCCAACGTGATCGGCACGATCGACGACGGGTGGACCGTCGCCAAGTATCTGCTGGAGTTCGAGCGCGGCGGCGGTGCATCGGCCCCCGCGCTGCAGGTCCTCGCCCAGGAGATCGCCGCGGTCGCATCCGAGCAACCGGGGCCCGGCGGCGGCCGGTTGATCGACGACCCGGGATTCGGCCGCAGGCTCGCCGACGCCAGGATGCGCACCGACGTGCTCGAGATCCTCGAATACCAGGTGCTGGCGGCGGTGGCGCAGGGACGCAATCCCGGGACGGCCTCGTCGATGCTGAAGATCCTGGCCACCGAGCTGAGCCAGACGCTGACCGAGCTGTCGATGGAAGCGGCCGGGCCCCGTCGCCGGGTCTATCAACCGCACGCGACCCGCCCGGGCGGCCCGATCGCCGAATACCAGCCGCCGGCGGACGGATACGTCAGCGGCGAGGCCTGGCAGGCCGTGGCGCCGCTGCGGTATCTCAACGACCGGGCCGGCTCGATCTACGCCGGCAGCAACGAGATTCAGCGCAACATCCTCGCCAAGGCAGAACTGGGGCTGTAGATGGATTTCAACCTGACCAACGAGCAGGAACTGCTGCGCGACGGACTCACCAAGTTCCTGTCCAGCCGCTACGATCTGCAGTCGAGCCGGGCCGCGGCCAAGACCGGTGCCGGCTGGCAGCCGCAGATCTGGCGCGGATTCGCCGAGGAGCTCGGCATTCTCGGCGCCGCGCTGCCCGAGGACGCCGGCGGTACCGGTGGCGGCCCGGTCGAGACCATGGTGATCGCCGAGGCGCTGGGGCACGCCCTGGTGGTCGAACCCTTCGTGGACACCGTGGTGGTGGCCGGCGGGCTGCTGCACCGCGCGGGGGGCCGGACCGCATCGGCACTGCTCGAAGAGCTGATCGCCGGCTCCGCCGTGGTCGCCCTCGCCGCACCAGAACCGGGCTCGGGTGACAACTGGCACGACGTCACCACCAGCGCCGAGCGCGACGGCGACGCGTGGGTGCTGCGCGGGGAGAAAATCGTGGCGGCGAGCGCACCGCTGGCGACACATCTGCTGGTCACGGCGCGGACTTCCGCCGAGGGTTCCGATACCGGTGGCATCTCGCTGTTCCTGGTCGAGGTGTCCACGGCGACAACCGGTTTCACCGCGCACCACTACCGCACCGTCGACGACCGCAGAGCCTCCGACCTGAGCTTCGACGGTCTGCGCCTGCCGGCGTCCGCGTTGCTCGGCGAACCCGGGCAGGCATGGCCGTCACTGGAAATCGCGCGCGACGAGGGTGCCGCCGCGGTGTGCGCCGAGGCGGTCGGCGCGATGCGCAAGGTGCTCGCGGACACCGTCGAGTACACCAAACAGCGCCAGCAGTTCGGCCGGCCGATCGGGAGCTTCCAGGCCCTGCAACACCGGATGGTCGATATGCACATGGAGGTCGAGCAGGCCGCCGCGGCGGTGTGTCTGGCGGCGCTAAACCTGGACGTCGATCCGGCGTCGAGGGCCAGGGCGGTCTCGACGGCCAAGGCCACGGTGGGTCGGGCGGCCCGTTTCGTCGGCCAGAACGCCGTGCAGTTGCACGGCGGCATGGGGATGACCGAGGAACTCGCGATCGGGCACTATTTCAAGCGGCTCACCGCCGTTCAGTACGAATTCGGCACGACCGACCACCACCTGGCCCGCTACGCCGACCTGACCCGGCCCCAGACGCGTGGACGATAGCTGCACGCGGTGAACCTGATCGAGGCCGCCCGCCGCCTCGTCGACCGGGGGAACTGAGCCCGCCGTAGGCTGATCCGGTGAGTTCGCGCGGATGGCTGTTGTTCGCGGCGATGTGCATTGTCTGGGGCATCCCCTACCTGCTGATCAAGGTCGCGGTCGAAGGGGTCTCGGTGCCGGTTCTGGTGCTGGCCCGCACGGCGGTCGGTGCGGCGGTGCTGCTGCCCCTGGCGATGTCGCGTACGGCCTGGGCGCCGGTGCTGCGGCACTGGAAACCGGTGCTGGCGTTCGCCTTCTTCGAGATCATCGCGGCCTGGTTCCTACTGTCGGACGCCGAACGCCATCTGACGAGTTCGATGACCGGACTGCTCATCGCCGCGGCCCCGATCATCGCCGCGGTGCTCGACCGTCTCACCGGTGGTGAACGACTGGGCGCCAAGCGGATTGCCGGACTCGCAATGGGCCTGTCCGGGGTGGCGGCGCTGGCCGGGCCCGGCCTGGCCGGCGGCCACACCTGGCCGATCATCGAGGTGCTGTTGGTGGCGACGTGTTACGCGATCGCGCCGCTGATCGCCGCCCGCTATCTGGGCGACGTTCCGGCGTTGCCGATGACGGCGGCCTGTCTGACTGTCGCCGCCCTGATATACAGCGTGCCCGCGGCACTGACGTGGCCCGACGAGCGGCCGTCCACCCGGGTACTTTTCGCGCTGGCCGGACTGGCGGTGATCTGCACGGCGCTGGCCTTCATCGTGTTCTTCGCGCTCATCCGGGAGGTCGGCGCCGCGCGTGCCCTGGTCTTCACCTACGTCAACCCCGCGGTGGCACTCGCCGCCGGTGTGATCGTGCTGGGCGAGCCGCTGACGGCGTTCAACGTCGCGGGGCTCGCGCTCATCCTGACCGGCCTGGTGCTGGCCACCCGCAAACCGCGCGAACCCGAATCCGAGGTGGAAGCCGAGGCCACGGCCGGCCCGCGGTGAGCGACTGGACACGTGTCCGGTTTTTTGCTCGGATGCCCACCCACAACGCAGCCTGGGCCGAACCTAAACCGCCCGAAAGGCTGCGAAATCGCTGAAATCTCCTGATCTGGACGGTCCCCTCGCCGGCCATTGCCAATTCCAACAGCAGTCCCTAGTCTGGACACATGTCCAGCACGGGGGTGGCCAGCGTCACACGCCTGCGCGACGCGCACGGTCAACGCACACACACCCACCGGCGCGTCTTCGGCGCCGCGGCCCAGCTGCTCGACGCGCAGACCGATGTGTCGGTGCCGGCGCTGGCCGCCCGCGCCAAGATGGCCCCGGCCACGCTGTGCGCGCACTTCCCCTCGATCGAGGTGGTGTTCGCCGAGCTCTACCTGCACCGGGTGAGCGCACTGCCCCTCGACATCGATCCGGGCGCCGACGCCGCGGCCCGGGTCCGCGATCAGCTCACCGCGATGACGGTGTTGCTCGCCGACGAGCCGAGGCTGGCCCGGGCCTGCACCCAGGCGTTGGTCAGCACCGACGATGACGCGGTCACCGATGTGCGAGCCAGGATCTCGGCCGAGGTTCGGCGACGCATCGGCACCGCGCTGGGCGCCGGGGCCTGGCCCGAGGTGCTCACGACGCTGGAATCGGTGTTCTGGGGCGCACTGCTGCAGGCCCACACCGGGGCGATGAGCTACCGGCAGATGGCCCGCCGGCTCGAGGTCATGGTCGCGCTGATCGTTCCCGACGCGTAGCGGACGCCCGCGCTACGGATTCGGATCGGTCAGGTAGCGCTGCACGGTCGGCCCGATCCAGGTCACCAGATCTTCGGCGTCGACCGAAGCGATGGGCTCGATCTTGAGTTGGTAGCGCGCGAACGCGAGACCCAACAGGTGGGTTGCCACCATCTCGACGCGCAGCACCGCGTTGTCGACACCGAACTCGGCGCGGATCCGTTCGGCCATCGGGCCGGCGAGCGTGTCGTGCAACAGTTTTCGGGCCAACGGTTGCGCGGCGGCTGAGCGCCACACCGTCAGCAGCGGGTCGAAACGATCGTCGCTGTCCCAACGCCGGAGGAAATCGCGCACCAAACGCGCGCCGATCTGCTCGCTGCCCTCGTCCATCAGGATCGCCAATTGGTGTAGGGGGTGCTCGGGGACGTCGATCACCGTGGCGTTGAACAAGCCCTCTTTGTTGCCGAAGTGGTAGTAGACCATCGCGACGTCGACCCCGGCGTCGGCGGCGATATTGCGCACCGTTGCCTGCTCGTACCCGTCGCGCATGAAATGTTCCCTTGCCGCGTCGACGATGCGCTGCTTGTTCTGCTGGCCCGTTCGCCACCTGCCGCTACGGCGGGATTCCGACATGAGGAAAAGCATACTTCAACACCTGTTGACGTATTGCAGCGCCGGGGCGTACGGTTTTCTTCAACACTGGTTGAAGAAAGGAAATGCGATGACGAAGAACGCGACGACGGGGCGGCGGCTGTGGTGGCGGCACCTGCTGTCGGTACTGCTGGCGCCGGCGATGATGACGGTGTTCATCCCGGCCGTGATCGCCACGCTCACCGGGGTTCGGCCACCCGACCTCAGCACCCCGACCGGCCTGGTCCTGACGCTGGCCGGCGCGGCATTCATCGCCGTGGGGCTCTGGTTCCTGGTGTGGACCGTGGTGCTGTTCGACCGGGTCGGCGAAGGCACACTGGCGATCGGCTCACCGGTACACCTCGTGCTGCGCGGCCCCTATCGCCACGTCCGCAATCCGATGATGACCGCGGTGTTCTGCCTGCAGTTGGGCACGGCCGTCGCCACGGCATCACCCTGGCTGTTCGGCTGGTTCGCACTGTTCTGCACGCTCACCGCGATCGCCATCCCGGTCATCGAGGAGCCCCACCTGGTGCGGCGATTCGGGGCCGAGTACGAGGCGTACCGCAGGCACGTGCCGCGCTGGATTCCCCGAGTGACGGCGTGGGACCCGGCCCAGGCCGGGTGAGGCGCCAAACGGCTGCCGGGCGTTAGCCGCGAATCCGGACGCGAAACGCCGCGCTGCGAGCTAACCTCACAGATACCCATAATGTTGCTGAGTAGCCACATGACGACCATTGGGCAAGTGCGGCCGGTGACACTTCTCGCAGAGGAGAGCGGTTTCTCATGAGATACAGAAAACTACTGTGCGGTTCAGCTGCAGTTGCTCTGAGTATGGCGTTCGCCTGCGTGGCACCCGCGTACGCCGACCCTCAACAGGCATGCGTGCGGCCAGACGGGTCACCGTGCCCGCCAATGCCGGCGGGTTGCGTCCAGGAGAACGGCTTGCCGTGCTCGGGAGCGCTGCCCGATCTCAATGCCGCATGTATGCAGAACCCGGTGGTCTGCCGGTGGCTGATCGGCTAGTTCCTTCGGCGTGAGCCGGATGAGTAGCCGGCTGCCCGGTCGGATCAGCGCTTGCCGGACCGCGCGGCCGTCCTGGCCGGGCGCCTGGGGCGGGCAGGACGAAACGAGGCCACATAGTCGACCGCGGCGTCGACCACCAGACGGAACGGCTCGCCGCTGCCGGTCGCGAAGGTCAGCATGGTGCCGCCCTGATGGGCGGCCAGCAGGGCCACCGCCAGGTGACGGGAGTCGGCCTCCTCACCGAGCTCGCCCCGCTGGCGCATCGCGCTCACACCGTCGCGAAACACCCGCAGCCACCGTTCGTATCCGACCGCGAGGTCGTCGAGGACGTCGACCTCCTCGAGCAGCTCACCGGTCAGCGACCCGTAGATGCAACCCCCGTGCAGATAGACCGCTTCCACCTGGCGCACACATGCATCGGCCCAGGCCCGCAACGCCGGAGACCCGCCGCGTCGTCTGGATCCACTCCACCCGCGAGCCGGCCGGCCACGCCTTCAAGGACGAGGTGGACGCACTCTTCGAGCGCCTGCCGAACGCCGAACGCCACGTCTTCTACACCGCCCCACCCGCGCACCGCCTCGACCGCACCGCCGTCGCCGCCCTCGACCTTCCCCGTGACTCGACCGTATACCTGTGTGGCCCAGACAGTTTCATGGCCGATATGCAGGCTGCACTGGCCGCTGCGGGGATCGGGAGTGTGCACACCGAACAGTTCGGCGCGCGGACCGCGATCAATCCGGGAGCGGTGGTCGCGACCGCGCGCCGCCCACACCCTCCCGAGGGTGAACCGGGCACCGGCCCCGCAGTGACATTCGTCCGCACGGGACTCTCGACGAGCTGGTCAACCCGGCACCGCACCCTGCTCGAGCTGGCCGAGGCCTGCGATGTCCCCACCCGATATTCGTGCCGCAGCGGGGTCTGTCACATCTGCCTGACCGACGTGGTGTCCGGCGACATCAGCTACGTGACCGAACCCCTCGACCCACCGGCCCCCGGTACCGCGCTGATCTGTTGCGCCGCACCGGGCACCGATGTGGTCCTGGACCTGTGAAGACACGCTCGAGGCGGCGCGACGGATTTAGCATCACCGTGCGCCGATGTCTACGGGCAGGTCAGAATGGGTTGCAGACTTGGGTGGCCGGTCACTGGGGATTATCGGCGGCCCGGGCGGCGTTGGCGCCGAAGTACGCGACTGAAAGTGAGAACCCTCCGTGGTCGTACCGCCGGATCCATCCCCGTTGCCCCACCTCGCCGTCGCGCTCGACGGGGCGGGCTGGCACCCCGCCGCCTGGCGGGAGGCCGACGCCCGTCCCAGCGAGCTCTTCGGACCGCGGTACTGGACCGACCTCGTCGTCGAGGCCGAACGGGGACTGCTGGATTTCGTCAGCATCGAGGACGGACTGACCCTGCAGTCCGATCACCCCGGGCGCCGCGATGACCGCACCGACCGGGTCCGGGGGCGGCTGGACGCGGTACTGATCGCGTCCCGCGTCGCTCCCCGCACCCGTCACATCGGACTGGTGCCCACCGCGATCACCACCCACACCGAGCCCTTCCACCTCTCGAAGGCCGTGGCCACCCTCGATTACGTCAGCAACGGGCGCGCAGGCGTGCGGGTTCAGGTGTCCGCGCGCCGCGATGCGGCCGCCCACTTCGGCCGCCGCCGCCTGCCCACCGGCCGGGCCGATCTGGTCGACGAATTGTTCGCCGAGGCAACCGATTATGTGGAAGTGCTGCGTCGCCTGTGGGATAGCTGGGAGGACGACGCCGAGATTCGCGACGTGTCCACCGGGCGGTTCATCGACCGGACCAAGCTGCACTACATCGACTTCGAGGGCGCCCAGTTCTCGGTCAAGGGCCCGTCCATCACGCCCCGACCACCGCAGGGCCAGCCGATCGTGGCCGCGCTCGGCCACGTCGACCCCGCCTACCGGCTGATCGCTGAGGGGGCCGACATCGGCTTCGTCACGCCGCACAGCGCGGCGGAGGTGACGTCGCTGGTCGATTCCATCGCCGCCCACCGGTCCAACGCTGCGCCGCCGGTACGGGTGTTCGCCGACCTGGTGGTCTTTCTCGCCGACAGCCCCGAGGCCGCCCTGGCCCGCCGCGAACGCCTCGATGAGCTCGCCGGTGACGAATACCGAAGCGATGCGGAAATATTCGTCGGCACCCCGGCGCAGCTGGCCGATCTGGTGCGGGAGTGGCATGCCGCGGGCGCGGCGGGGCTGCGGTTGCGGCCGGCCACCCTCCCCCACGATCTGCGGTTGATCACCGACGGCTTGGTGCCCGAGCTGCAACGGCGCGGCGCGTTCCGGAGTTCGTATCAGGACACGACACTGCGCGGCCGGCTCGGCCTGCAGCGGCCCGCCAACCGCTACTCGACCGTCTGATTCGAAGGACCACCTATGAGCAAGCCGATCAAGCAGATTCACCTCGCCGCACACTTCCCCGGCGTCAACAACACCACCGTGTGGAGCGATCCCGCCTCCGGCAGCCACATCGACTTCGATTCGTTCGTCCACTTCGCGCAGACCGCCGAACGCGGAAAGTTCGACTTCATGTTCCTGGCCGAGGGCCTGCGACTTCGCGAGCAGGGCGGGGAGATCTACGACCTCGACGTGGTCGGGCGGCCCGACACCTTCACCGTGCTGGCAGCGCTGGCCGCGGTGACCGACCGGCTGGGCCTGACCGGCACGATCAACTCGACGTTCAACGAGCCCTACGAAGTCGCCCGGCAGTTCGCGTCGCTGGACCATCTGTCCGACGGCCGCGCCGCCTGGAACGTCGTCACCTCATGGGATGCGTTCACCGGGGAGAACTTCCGGCGCGGCGGCTTCCTGCCCGAGGATCAGCGCTACGAGCGGGCCGAGAGTTTCCTGGCCGCCACGCACACGCTGTTCGACTCGTGGCGTGGTGACGAGATCGTCGCCGATAAAGCGGGCGGCGTCTTCCTGTCTGACCCCGGTGCCGGCGAGTTCGACTACCACAACGCCCATTTCGACATCAGCGGACGGTTCAACGTCCCGCGCAGCCCGCAGGGCAGGCCGGTGATCTTCCAGGCCGGCGACTCCGACCACGGGCGCGAGTTCGCCGCGGCCGCCTCCGATGCCATCTTCTCCAGGCACGGCACGCTGGAGGCGGGCCAACAGTTCTTCGCCGATGTCAAGGGCAGGCTGGCGAAGTACGGGCGGCGCCACGATCAGCTGCTGATCCTGCCCGCCGCCACATTCGTGCTCGGCGACACCGACGCCGAGGCCGCCGATATCGCCCATGATGTGCGGCTGGCCCAGGTCTCGCCGGCGACCGCCATCAAGTTCCTCGAGCAGCTGTGGAACCGCGACCTGTCCGACCACGATCCGGACGGGCCGTTGCCGACCGTGGACCCGGTGGTCGGTGAGAACACCATCTCCCGCGGCCGGGCCAGTGTCCGCATGCACCGTGACCCGGTGGCGACCGCCCAGGAGTGGCGGGCGAAGGCCGAGGCCGAGAACCTCAGCAGCAGGGAACTCATCGTCGAGGTCACCGGACGGCAGAGCTTCATCGGGTCGGCCGCCACGATCGCCGAATCGATCAACCACCTGGTGCAGTCCGACGCCAGCGACGGGTTCATCCTCGTCCCGCACGTGACCCCCGGCGGCCTCGACCCATTCGTCGATCAGGTGGTGCCGCTGCTCCAGGAGCGCGGCGTGTTCCGCGCCGACTACGAAGGGACGACGCTGCGCGACCATCTGGGGCTGGCCCTGCCCGATCTGCCCGGCGAACGCGCCGCCGCTACCGGGTAACCCCGGGATCCTCGTCGGCGGCCGGGTCCCGCCACTCCCAGCTCGCACCCGCCGTCAGGGTGCCCGGTTCGAGTTCGGTGCGGCCGGCATCGCGGATGTGAACACTCTGGGCCAGAATCTCATTCGGCTTACCACCGATCACGATCACCGGGTGCTCGTATTCGATGCCGTAGAGCTTGAGCGCGGCGTGCACGGCATGCGCGGCGGCCTTGCCCCGCGACATCTTGGCGTTCGAGTTGACCCTGATCACCAGTCGCTTCTCCGGACTGCTGTCCCCGGTGGTGTCCATTGGTAGTCAGGGGCGCGGTGTCCGCAATGCGGATCCGTTTCCCCATCCCCCTTTCAATCCGTGCGTGCGGTTTTCCCGCACAGAAC
>NZ_JBSFPX010000122.1:0-22379 GCF_053588415.1 Mycobacterium sp. NPDC003449 | reverse complement strand
GCACCGTCGATGGCCGCATCGCCGAGCTGCGGGCCGACGACCTCGCGTCGCGGCTGCCGGCGCAGGCCTGGAAGAAAATCTCAGCCGGCGCCGGCGCTAAAGGACCGCGGATCTACTATTGGGCCCGCGCAGCGATCCGGCCGTTGGAGGACACCGGCGGCTACTGGCTGCTGGTCCGACGCAATCTGAGCGACCCCGCCGACCTGGCCTACTACTTGTGTCATGGCCCAGAATCCACCCCGCTGCGCGAGTTGGTCCGGGTCGCGGGTGCCCGCTGGGCGATCGAGGAAACCTTCCAGACCGCCAAAGGCGAAGTCGGCCTGGACCACTACCAAGTCCGCCGCTACGACAGCTGGTACCGACACATCACCTTGGCCATGCTGGCCCACGCTTTTCTGACCGTCACCAGTACCGGGACAAAAAAGGGGGCCACCCAACCATCGAAGAACTGATCCCCCTGACCGTGCCAGAGGTCAGACACCTACTCGCGCAACTCATCTGGCATCAACACCCTGATACGTCCACCGTCCTGAGCTGGTCACACTGGCGACGCCGCCACCAAGCCCGCGCCCGCCGATGCCACTACGCAGCCAGAGGCGCCTCCCCATAAGTGCGGCTGTAGTACTAGGCGCGTACCGGCTGCGCGCCGACGCGTCCCTCCATCTGGCGGAACATGTCGACGTAATAGGGCAGGCATTCGGTCATGGCCTGCTGCGTGGTGAACAGCGGCCGGTACCCGAGATCGCGCCCGGCCTTGGCGATCGAGAAATAGTTGTTCAGGTAGAGCCGCTCCACGGCATTGGGTTCGATCAGCGGTTCGGGAATGCCGAACTTGAAATGCAGCCGCTGCCACACCGTCATCGCCCGGTGCACCAGCCGGCCCGACACCCGGAGGTTGGGGAGTTTGCGGCCACACGCCGCGATCACCGGCCGGGCGAATTCGAACATGTTGACCGGCTCACCGTCGTTGATGAAGTAGGCCTGGCCGGGCGCGGTGCCGCCGGGCACCAGGTGTTCGGCGGCCAGGACGAAACCGTGAATCAGGTTGTGCACGTAGGAGTTGTCGAGCTTGATGTCCTTGTTGCCGACGAGCACCTTGACGTGGCCGGCCAGCACATTCTCGAACACCTTGCGGAACATGGTCTTGTCGCCGGGGCCCCAGATGCCGCTGGGTCGGATCGAACAGGTCAGCAGTCCGCCGACACCGTTCTGGGCCAGCACGAACTTCTCGGCCACCACCTTGGTCTCGGTGTAGAGATCGTTGAACCGGTCGGTGTAGGGCAGGGTCTCGTCGCCGTCGACGATGTGCTGCCCGCCCATCACCACACTGTTGGACGCGGTGTAGACGAAACGTCGGACCCCCGCGGCCTGCGCCGCCTGCACGAGGTTTTCGGTGCCGTCGACGTTGACCGCGAAACTGCGTCGCCGGTATTCGTCGGTGACCGATGCGCCGCCCATCAGGTCGATGATCGCCGCGGTGTGGAACACCGTGTCGATGTCCGCGACGGCGGTCGCGACGTCGTCGCGATCGCAGATGTCGCCGGTGCGGACCTCGAGGCCGGCGTGGTCGGGCAGGGTCGACGGGGCCCGGTCGAACGACCGCACCCGGTGTCCGCGGTTGAGCAGTTCGGTCACCAGGTTGGCGCCGACGAAGCCGGATCCGCCGGTGACCAGGACGCGGCCCAGGTTGGCGCGAGCGGTGGAGGAGTCACCCATGGCGGGCAGCATAACTGAAACGTGTTCCAGTTTCGAACGCATGCGCGGCCGGCGAACCGCAGATCACTCTTCTTCGGGCTCTCGCGCGGCCAGTGCCTGCTCGACCCGCTGCCGTGCGCCGGCTAAGTGTTCTTCACAACGTTTTGCCAGCGCTTCCCCGCGTTCCCACAGGTTCAGCGAAGCATCCAGGTCGAGGCCGCCCTGCTCCAGCTGCTGCACGACGGCGATCAGCTCGTCGCGCGCTTCCTCGTACCCCAGCTCATTAATGGGCTTCATGCCGACTCCTCGCAATCATTCCTCGCCGCCATCGCTCACCGCCGTGACCACCCCGTCGGACACCCGCACCCGCAGCCGGGTACCGCTCGGTGCGTCGGCCACCGAACGCAGCACGGCGGGCGCACCGGACGTCGGCACGGTCTGCACCACGGCGTATCCGCGGGCGAGCGTCGCCGCCGGGCCCAGTGCGCTCAGCCGGGCCGACAGGTGCCCGACCGTATCGCTCTCGGCCGCGATCAACCGGGTGATATCGCGTTGCGCGGTCGCCCTGGCCCGCTGGATCTCGTCGCTGCGGGCGGTCAGCGTGGCCAGCGGCTGCGCCAGTACCGGGCGGCTGCGTAGCTGGTCGATCAGGTGCTGCTCGCGGTGCACCCAGTTGCGCAGGGCGCGGGCGCTGCGATGGTGCAGCTCGGCGATCAGTGCCTGCTCGGCCGCGGCGTCGGGCACGATCCGTTTGGCCGCGTCGGTCGGGGTGGCGGCGCGCACATCGGCGACCAGGTCACAGACCGGGGTGTCGGGTTCGTGGCCGATCGCGCTGACCACCGGGGTGCGGCAGGCCGAGATGGCGCGGCACAGGGTCTCATCGGAGAACGGCAGCAGATCCTCGACGCTGCCGCCACCGCGGGCCAGCACGATGACGTCGACGTCGGGGTCGGCGTCCAAAGCCGCCAGCGCATCGATGATCTGCGGTACCGCGTTGGGTCCCTGCACGATGGTGTTGCGGATCGCGAACCGCACCGCGGGCCAGCGGGCGGCGGCAACGGTCGTGACATCGCGTTCGGCGGCCGAGGCGCGGCCGGTGATCAGCCCGACCGTGTTGGGCAGGAACGGGATCGGGCGTTTGAGCCGCCGGTCGAACAGCCCCTCGACCTCGAGCAGCCGGCGTAGCCGTTCGATCCGGGCCAGCAGCTCACCGATGCCGACGGCACGAATCTCGCTGACCCGCAACGAGAACGTTCCGCGGCCGGTGTAGAAGTTCGGCTTACCGCAGATGATCACCTGGGTGCCCTCGGTGAGCCGGACCGGAGCGTTGCGCACCAGATCGCGAGGGCAGGTGAGGGTCAGCGACATATCGGCGGCCGGATCGCGCAGCACCATGAACACGGTCCTGGCGTCCGGGCGCATCTTCAGCTCGGTCAGCTGGCCCTCGACCCACACCGTCCCGAGCCGGTCGATCCACTTGGCCACCCGGGTCGCGACGGCGCGGACCGGCCAGGGGTTCTCCGGCGACTGACCCGGTTCGGTCACTTGGCCGTCGCGCGGGTGATCCTGTTGGCGAGCAGCGTCACGAACGGCGCCCTGGCCCGGCCGCCCTCCTCGAAGGCCAGCAGGGCCTCGAGGTCGTCGATGCGCAGGGAACCCAGGCGGGCCCGCAGCTGGGCCAGGGTGAGCGATTCGTAATCGAGCTCGGCGGCGATCGCCGGTGCCCCGGTCGCCGGGCCGGACCCGGCGGCCTTGCCGTTGCCGGTTTCGGGTTCGCCGGTGCTGTAGAGAGCGAACCGGCCCTCGTTGCGGCGCTCGCCGTCGGTGCCAGCTTCCCCGGCGCCCTCGCCGGGGTCATCACCGGGCTCGTCGCCGGGGTCGAGATCCTCGTCGAAGGTCGCCCACTCCGGCTGCTCGTCCTTGGGCGGGAACAGCTGTTCGAGCGTTTCGTCACCCTTGACGACGAGTTCGGCGAGGTTTTGCTGAACGTGCATGACGACGTTGGCGGCCTGGCTGGCCATCGTCATCGGGTACGTCAGGATGGTTTGGGGCAGCTTGCGGGTCTCTTCGATCGCGGTCGCGGCGGCGCCAACGATCAGCCGGACCCCGTATGGCGCAGTTCCCATGGCCAACACACTACGGCTGGCTGTCGTGTGCCGTCGGCCCGTACCCTGGTGGCATGCCGACGACCATCAACATGGGTATCCCGGGTGCGGCCAGCTCGGTTGCCTCCGGTAGCTGGTCAACCGGCACCAACAAGCGTGTTCTGCTGGCCGAACCCCGTGGGTACTGCGCCGGTGTGGACCGCGCGGTGGAGACCGTGGAACGGGCCCTGGAGAAGCACGGCGCCCCGGTCTACGTGCGCCACGAGATCGTGCACAACGTGCATGTCGTCGAGACGCTGGCAAAGGCGGGCGCGATCTTCGTCGACGAGACCGACGAGGTGCCGGAGGGTTCGATCGTGGTGTTCTCCGCGCACGGGGTGGCGCCGACCGTGCACCAGACCGCCGCCGAGCGTGACCTCAAGGTCATCGACGCCACCTGCCCGCTGGTGACCAAGGTGCACAACGAGGCGAAACGCTTCGCCCGCGACGATTTCGACATCCTGCTGATCGGGCACGAGGGCCACGAAGAGGTGATCGGCACCGCCGGGGAGGCGCCCGACCACGTGCAGTTGGTGGACGGTCCCCAGGCGGTCGACGACGTGACGATCCGCGACGAGAACAAGGTGATCTGGCTGTCGCAGACCACGCTGAGCGTCGACGAGACGATGGAGACGGTGCGGCGGCTGCGGGAGAAGTTCCCGACGCTGCAGGATCCGCCCAGCGACGACATCTGCTATGCCACCCAGAACCGCCAGGTCGCGGTCAAGGCGATGGCGCCGGAATGTGAACTCGTGATCGTCGTCGGCTCGCGGAATTCGTCGAACTCGGTACGGCTCGTCGAGGTGGCGCTTGGTGCAGGCTCCGACGCCGCACATCTGGTCGACTACGCCGAGGATATCGACCCGGCCTGGCTCGACGGGGTGACCACGATCGGCGTCACCTCGGGGGCCTCGGTTCCCGAGGTTCTGGTCCGCGGGGTGCTGGAGCGGCTCGCCGAATACGGCTACGACACCGTGCAACCCGTGACGACGGCCAACGAGACGCTGGTGTTCGCGTTGCCCCGCGAGATCCGTCCGCCCCGCGGCTGAGCCAGGGCAGTCAGTCGTCGTAATCCCGCGAGTGGCGTCCCCGTGCGGACCCTCGCGGTGCGGTGCCCCTTGGCGGCCTTGGCCGGGTGCGATATTCGGTGCGCCGGTCCTCGTCCTCTGAACCGCGGTAGCGCACCCGCGACACCGGGTGGTGCGTCGAGCGGCCCTGGCGGCCGTTGGGCGGTTCGAAATCCTCGAACGGATCCTCGAAGGGCTGATAGTCGTCGAACCGGCGGCCACGCTGGGGCCGGTCGTATCCACCGCGGCGCTCGGGCGGCGGCTGCCTGCGCGGTTCGCGGGGCTGGGTGCGCACCCGGCGGCGAGGTTCGGCAGGCGGCACCAACGGCGGCTCGGACGCCCGGGGGGCCCTGGGCCGGCGCGGCCGTTCCGGAATCGGGTCGGCCTGCTCCTGTTCGGCGGCCGGCCTGCGGGGCCGCGGGCGGGTCTCGCCGGTGCGCTTCGACGGCTTGCGCGGGGAACGCGCGGGCCGTCCCTCGCCAGGGGCACCCGCCGCCGCACCGCCCGCCGCCGCACCGCCCGCCGCGGCCTCGGCCGCGCGGGATGCCGGAGCCGGCCTGCGCCGGGGCCGGTCGGACGGGCGCCGCCGCGGTCGCGGCTCGCCGGCCGGATCCTGCGCCGCGGATGGGCGTTTGGCGGGTTTGCGGTACAGCAGTCCCGACATTTTCGCTGTGAGAGAGGACACAAATTTGGCCGGGGCCTGCGATCGTGTCCCTTTTCCGGTCGCCGAGTCCTCGTCGTGGTGGCGCGCCGTCAGCCCCAGATACCAGCGGGCCAGACCGATCAGCAGCACCGCGGCCGAGGTGAACAACATCAGCGGGAACCGTTCAATCAACGGATACCCGCAGTTAATCGCCAGGTCCTTCAGGCCACCCAACTCGCCGCCGTGAAACAGGAAGTAGGCGCCGGGGACCGTGACGAACAAGATCAGTGGGGGCTGGATAACCGCCGTGAACACGCCCGATTGCCGGACTCCGAGGACCGCGAGCAGGCAACCGATCACATAGCAGGTGGCGAAGGCCGCACTGAGTTCCCGATCACCCGAACCGGCGTCGAAGGCAAACCCGATGGCGGTAGCCGTGACGGCCAACAGCGCAGCGCCCCACCACGGAAAACCGACGAATCGGGGGTGTACAGAGCGGAGGTCAGCCGGCACTGCCGACTCTGCGCGCTGTCCTGACACAGCTAGACCGTACCGGCTCTCGGCGGTGGTGTGCCGCCGGTGCGCGCTGGCGTGCCTGCCCCGCTCTGGCAGACTGTGTTCCCTGTGAGCCTGAACCTGGGAATCGTCGGTTTGCCGAACGTCGGAAAGTCGACGTTGTTCAACGCCCTGACCCGAAACAACGTGTTGGCGGCCAACTACCCCTTCGCGACCATCGAGCCGAACGAGGGCGTGGTGCCGCTGCCCGATCCCCGGCTCGGCGAGCTCGCCAAGATCTTCGGCTCGGAGAAGATCGTGCCGGCCCCGGTGACGTTCGTCGACATCGCCGGAATCGTCAAAGGCGCGTCCGAGGGTGCAGGCCTGGGGAACAAGTTCCTGGCCAATATCCGCGAATGCGATGCGATTTGCCAGGTGGTCCGGGTGTTCACCGACGACGACGTGGTGCATGTGGACGGCCGGGTGGATGCGAAGTCCGATGTCGAGGTCATCGAGACCGAGTTGATCCTGGCCGATATGCAGACGCTGGAGAAGGCGCTGCCCCGGCTGGAGAAGGAAGCCCGCACTCACAAGGACCGCAGGCCCGCCCATGAGGCCGCGGTGGCCGCGCAGGACGTGCTCAACACCGGCAGGACGCTGTTCTCCACCGGCGGTGACCACACCCTGCTGCGTGAGCTGAACCTGCTGACGATCAAGCCGTTCCTGTACGTGTTCAACGCCGACGAGCCGGTGCTGACCGATGAGGCGCGCAAGGCCGAGCTGCGTGAGCTGGTGGCCCCGGCCGACGCGGTGTTCCTCGACGCCAAGATCGAGGCCGAGCTGCTCGAGCTCGACGACGAGTCCGCCGCTGAACTGCTGGAGTCGATCGGCCAGACCGAACGCGGGCTGGACGCGCTGGCCCGGGCCGGGTTCCACACGCTGCGGTTGCAGACTTACCTGACGGCGGGCCCAAAAGAGGCCCGCGCGTGGACCATTCACCAGGGCGATACCGCGCCCAAGGCCGCCGGGGTGATCCACACCGACTTCGAGAAGGGCTTCATCAAGGCCGAGGTGGTCGCCTATGACGATCTGGTGGCCGCCGGGTCGATGGCCGCCGCGAAGGCCGCGGGCAAGGTCCGGATGGAGGGCAAGGACTACGTCATGGCCGACGGTGACGTGGTGGAATTCCGGTTCCAAGCAACGTCTGGGAATCAAGCCAAGAAATAGCGGTACCCACCATCGGGTCGTGACACGATTCGACCGTGGAAGTTGCCGCGTTGGTCATCTCGGGTCTTTCACTGCTAGTCGCCGGACTCGGCACCTACCAGGCGAACAAGCGCGCCAGCGAGGCTCTTGTCGCGTCACGCAATGCCGCGGTGGACGCTCGGTGGTTCGCCGTCCAGGAAGCCGTACAGCGGCTAATTGGTTTCGACCCCACGGCGGAGCCAGTTGGTGAGCGACTGCAGAATCTCAGGATCACGATGATTGCACTTGTCGATCAGCTGGAAGGCTGGGACGGAATCGAATCTTGGTTGGACGCCGAGCGCACGCTGGGCGCAACGATAAGCCGACAAGTGATGGAGGTCTCTAAGCACAGTGATGCAGTGGAGCAGCGAGTGAAGAATCTCGAACTGCTGATGAATTGGGCGCACGCTCTAAGCAGCAACCTCCGACTCTTCCGCTCGACCGGTCACAACGCCGCGGTTCTTGCTGAACTCCAGGCGAACGCGGAAGCGCTTGTCCGTTCTATCCACGAACGCCACGGTTGGGAGTTGCCGCCTTCGGCTAACCCCCAAGTGCGGCCCCTCAATTAGCCATCGCGCAACATGGATTTAGTGCGTCCCGGAGCCCGGGTGGGGTTCCGCCTTCGGATCAACGTCTACAAGCAAGGGGTAGGGCGCGTGATCAAGCGTGAGCGGTGACCAAGAGAACGGGGCGAAACCCGGCACTGACGCAACCCGGGGGATGGACTCACAATGGGCCGTTGAGCAGTGCAAAGAGTGGCTTCGATTGCACGAGCGGGTTCCGATCCCGGAAGCCGAGCGCGAACGGAATGGGCCAAAAGGGCGGCTTAGGGGCTCCTTGGAGGAGCGAACAAGGATCTCGCATCGTGTCCACCGGGTAGCTGAGGCAGTCTGGACGAAGTGGAACGACCGCTGGGGCTTGAATGCCTCCGAGGTGCGGAGGTTGATCTTCGAACTGGAAGAGGGGATTGAGGTCCGTGAGCGTCTGGGGCTGTCGCCGGCCGGACCAGCTCTGGTAGCCGACGCCCTTCACCCTTGGGTTTGGCAAGCTGCCCGACCGCATTGGGAGGGCGGCAACTACGACGCTGCCGTCTGGGCTGCAGCGATCAATGTCAATAACCAACTGAAGGCGAAGGCTCAACGTCCCGACCTGGGCGAAACAAATTTGGTCGAGGCCGCGTTTGGTATCAATCTGCCCGAGGCGGGAAAGGTGCGTCTACGCCTGTGTGACGACACGAATCCAGCCTTGTTCAAGGATCGGCACGTGGGTGCCATATCGCTAGGGAAAGGGCTCTTCTCTGGTGTCCGAAACCCACTCAATCATGTTGGAGCCGAGGACCTGAGCGAACAAGAGGCACTGGAGACTCTGGCCGCGTGGAGCCTTTTTGCGCGATGGGTCGCGCGTGCAGAAGTCGTGACTATCGACGTGACGAGTTGATACGCAAAGCCGTGGAGTTCCGGTTCGCCGTGTAGTCGGACTCCTGACGCTGAGCTTTTCTAACATCGCGCTAGAATTCTGTACATGTCTACGTTGCCAATCGCGGATGTGCGGGCCAACCTCTCCAAGTTGGTGGACGAGGCGGTGCGCACTCATCAGCGGGTGGAGGTCACCAAGAACGGGCGTCGCGCCGCCGTGCTGATTAGTGCCGACGATTACGACTCCCTCATGGAGACGCTCGAAATTCTGGGCGATCGAGAAGCGATGGAGGCCATCCGCGAGGCGGACGCCGATATTGCCGCTGGTCGGGTCTATTCGCTGGACGAGGTGGAGGCCGAGCTCCGCGCGAAGGGCGTCATCACTTCATGACCTACCGGGTCGAACTGACTCGACGCGCTCGGCGAAGCCTGTCCGAGGAGCTTCCCGAGGTGGTCGCAGCGGCTTGTTGGGAGTTCATTCGCGGTCCGCTTGCAGAGAACCCTCATCGGGTCGGCAAGCGGCTGCGTGAGGAGTTGGCAGACCGTTGGTCGGCGCGGTGCGGCGATTTTCGGGTTGTCTACGAGATTCATGAGGACGTTGTCGTTGTCCGGGTAATCGACGTACGTCACCGGCGAGACGTTTATCGGTGATGTAAGCGCTCATCGACTCTGCGGCCAGGGCGGTGTGCTCTCGCACTTTTGCGCTCTGACCGCAGACTCGGCGATTGGGGGCGGCGTGCTAGTCGACTGCTTAGCAGTGCCTGGTGACGCGATCCGGTGGAGTTCCGGTTCAATGTCTGAGCAACAGGGGAAGTGATGGAATCGGGGAGGCACATGGCTGACAGCCCGCTGCTTGGGGTCTACCGCGACTACTTGGCGTGTTTGAACGCACGACGGTGGGACGAACTCGGACGATTCGTCGCCGATGAGGTGATCTACAACGGCGGACAGTTGGGCCTCAGCGGCTACAGGTCGATGCTGGAGGCCGACACCCACGCGATACCAGACCTCCAGTTCGTCCCTGAGATCCTGCTCGCCGGCGATCGGGTGGTGTCGTGCCGGCTCTTCTTCGAGTGCACTCCGCAGCGGACGTTCCTGGGTTTCGCGCCCACCGGAAGCCGTGTCTCTTTCCCAGAGCATGTCTTCTACAGGTTCGAGAATCGGCGGATTGTCGAAGTTTGGTCGGTGATCGACAAAGAGACGATCCGCCAGCAGCTGTCGCAAGCTGTCTAGGTCCACGGCGACGGGGTCCAACGTTCGATGAACCCCGAATGTGAACAAAATGCCGAGATTTCCCCGAAACATCGGCATCTTCTTCACATTCGAGCCTCGCGACACTAGTTGATGATCTCGGCGCGGTCATCGGCATGGAGTGCGGCCAGCCGGTCCCGCCACATCTGGAGAGCCTCGGGGGTCAGGCGGGTCCAATCGGTGACCTCGCCGACGATTCGCAGCGGGTCCCTGCTGCGGTAGGACCGGGTGGGATTGCCGGGGAACTTCTTGTCGGTGACGTTGGGGTCGTTCTCGAACTCGCCGGTCGGTTCCACGGCGTAGACCCGTGGGGCCCGGTCGCCAGGCGCGAGTTCGGCGGCGAGTCCCGCGCCGTCGCGCAACGCGGTGAAGTAGATGTGGTTCATCACGATGTCGGGCCGGTAGTTGGAACGGTTTCCGGCGGTGAGGTGATCTCCCACCCGCAGGTCGGCCTTTGTGCCATGAAAGAACGGCCCGTCGTCCACCTCGACAGATTACAAACTGCCGCGGGGACGAGCGGATTCATGGTGGCCAGGGCCCGGCCGCGCGTCGGAGGAAGCGTGAGGGCGGAGCGTCGAAGGCCCGGGTGAACGCGGCGGTGAATGCCGCGGGCGAGGCGTAGCCGAGGCGGGCGGAGACGTCGGTGACGGTCGAGGCGGGCAGCAGCCGCAGGCTCGCGAGCAGCCGGGCGCGTGCCCGCCAGGCGGCCGGGCTGCGGCCGGTCTGGGCCCGGAAGTGGCGGTCGAATGACCGCGGGCTCCGGTTCGCCGCTCGCGCCCAAGTCTCGTTCGTCACCGCGAGGTCGGGGAATGCGAGGTAGGCGCGGCACAGGGACCGGAACGGCTCGTCATGGGGCAGCGTGATGGACAGCGACATCGGGGTGAGGCGGCGCAGCTCGTGCAGGATCAGCCCGATGACCGAACCGTCGCGGCCCGTGGCGTCGTAGTCCGGCGCAAAGGCGTTCGCGGTGCGGAGGAGTTCACGCAGTAGCGCGCCGACGTCGGCGACGATGCAGCGGGTCGGCCACCACGGCACCGCGTCGGGCTCGATGTACAGGCTCCAGGTCGAGACCCCCAGCATCCGGACCGCGTGCACGACGCCCGGTGGGATGAGGACTGCGCGATCGGTGGGGACCGTCCACGACCCGTCGTCGGTCTCGACCTCCATCACCCCGCTCGCGCCGTACAGCAGCTGCGCCCGACGGTGCGTGTGACGGTGCAACAGGTGGTTGGGCGGGTAGTCCGTACCGATCGGGAGCACGTCGACGGGCAGGTGATCGACGTCGTCGAGGCCGATGTTGTGCACGACAGCACCCTAGATGGCGAGAACACGAAGGAATAGAGCTGAACTTCGACTGTTCGCCGAGGGGATTTCGGGTCGGATGGAGGCGTGTCGGTGCTCGTGCTTCTTCTCGTGGGTCTGGCCGTCGGGGTGACGACGGTCCTGTTCGGCTTCGGTGGCGGATTCGTCACGGTCCCGGTCATCCTCCTGGTCGACGCGGCCCGCGGACCTGACGCGCTGCGCATCGCCATCGCGACGTCGGCGCTGGTCATGCTGGTGAACGCGATCGTGGCGACGTGGGCGACGCGGTGGAGCGTGCTCGTTCACCTCCGCGGCAGACAACGGCTTTTCCTGCTGCTCGCCCTGGGCGGCGCGGCAGGCGCGGGCGGAGCGCTGCTCGTACCGGACGTCCTGCCCCGGTGGGGTTTCGTGGCCTACATCGGTATCACCGTCATCGACCTGCTGCTTCGCCCGGGTTTTCTCCCCGGGCGAGGTGGTTCGCGGCGTCCGGACGAGGGGGATGCACGTCCGCTCCCGGATGGCTGGGGCATCCCGATCGGTGGGGTCGCCTCGTTCCTCGGGGTCGGAGGGAGCGTGATGACGGTGCCGATGATGCGTCGGTCCGGGCTGGACATGGGTGTGGCGACCTCGCTCGCGAACCCCCTGACCGTCGCGATCACAGTTCCGGCGCTGCTCGTGGCCGCGGTATTCGGCGGTGGCGTCGCCCCGGTTCCCGGTCTGGTGGGGACCGTCGACGCGGTCTCGGCGCTCAGCCTGCTGGCCGGCGCGATTCCGGTGATCGTCCTGCTTCGGCGACGGCCGCCGCGGGTCCCGGATGCCGTCCACGCCTGGACCTACCTCGGGCTGCTCGTCGTGGCCGCGGCGACCGTGGCGGTCACGGGCTGAGGACCGCCCGCGAACCGACACGACGGACTTGTCGGGGTGCGTCCGTAGCATCCGGGGCCCAGCCCGCCGGCCGACCATGCCGGCGGCACCCTCCGAGGAGACGTTCTGATGAAATTCGTGTCGACGCGCATCATCACCGCCGATGTGCAACGGCTGGTCGCGTTCTATGAGATGGTCACGGCCGCATCCGCGGTCTGGGGTAACGAGCTGTTCGCCGAGATCCCCACCGCGGTCGGCACATTGGCCATCGGCAGCGACAAAACCGTCCCGCTGTTCGGGCAGGGGTCCGCCGAACCGGGGGCCAACCGCAGCGCCATCCTGGAGTTCATCGTCGACGACGTGGACGCCGAGTACGAGCGGCTGCGCGAGCGGGTCTCAGAGGTGGTCACCGAGCCGACGACGATGCCGTGGGGAAACCGCGCGCTGCTGTTCCGGGACCCCGACGGGAACCTGGTCAACCTGTTCACTCCGGTCACCGATGCGGCGCGGGCCAAGTTCGGGGTGTGACCCCCGGGAGCCACGTCTCGCCCGGCGGGATCGCCCGATCCTCGACCACCTCGAGCGTGACGACGGTGTCGAGGTGGTTGTAGGTCATGTCCTGCACCATGAAGGTCTCGACGATCTGCCCGCGCACGACCCGGTTGACCGGCAGGCTCGGATCGGGCGTCCGGGTGTAGAGCTTGGCCTGCCCGGGCATCCGGCTTGCCGGTCCCACCGCGTGGTACTCCGTCATGAACCAGGCACCGGCCGTTTCGTTGAAGAGCAACGGTGACTGCGCCGCGTTGCCCGGGCCGCGCTTGAACAGGAACCTGGCGGCGCCGTCCCGGTGCGACGATTCGCCCACGAAGAACACGCTGACGACGTCGCCCGCGCGGGCGTGGACGGCTGCGGCTACCGACAACGTCAGGACCATGCCCGCATCCTGTCGACGGCCGGTTAAGGAACGGCGAATGTGCGGTGAGAACCGGGTAACGGGCGACGGCGGCGCGCGGGACAATGCGGGTATGCGAGTCAATCGGATCACGGCCAACCTGCAGGTGCCCGACGTCGACGCGGCCAAGAGCTTCTACGCCGGTTACCTGGGGTTGAGTACCGAGGAATTCAATATGGGGTGGGTGGCGCGCTACACCTCACCCGAGACCGGGGTCAACGTCCAGCTGCTCACCCAGGATGCGACCGGCCCCGAGCCGCCGGTGGTTTCGGTTCACACCGACGACGTGGACGGCGCCTACCAGGAAGCGCAGCGGCTCGGCTACGAGATCCTGCATCCGCTGACCACCGAGGAATGGGGCGTCACCCGATTCTTCGTCCGGGCGCCGGACGGCAACGTGCTCAACGTCGTCGGGCACCGGGACTGAAGCCGTCAGCTGGCATACCTGGTCCGGCAACCCATCTCGCACAGGATCAGCCGCAGGCGCTTCAGCGCGTAGTGCAGCCGCGATTTGACGGTGCCCTCGGCGAGGTCGAGATCCTGCGCGATCTGCCCCGTGGTCCAACCCAGGTAGAACGATCGGCTCAGCACCTCGCGGTGCATCTCGGACAGCTGAGCCATCGCTTCGCTGATCAGCATTCGGTCCAGTGCGGCGTTCACCTCGTCAGCGCCCATGGGATCCGGCACCTCCGATGTGTCCGGCGAACAGATCTCATAACGCACCCGTGCCGACCTGCTGCCGTCGATCACGATGTTGCGGGCGACGGTGAACAACCAGGACCGCACCGGCAGCTCCCCGCCGTTACCCTGCAGGTGACGCCAGGCCCGTAACAGGGTTTCCTGCACCACGTCCTCGGCCCTGGTCTGGTTTCTGGTGAGCCGAAATGCATAGCGGCGCAGTGGTTCGACGTGATTCTCGTAGAGCTCGAGCATCTGGTCGACGGGCTCTTCGATGGTCAGCATCCGACACCTCCGCAACCGGTTGACTTGGTAACCCAAGCCTTGCCGGTGCGGGCTGCGAATTCGTCACTGCTGGCCGCAATCGTCGCTACCTGCCAGCCGGTATAGGGCGACGTCAGCCTGCGATTACCGCAATCTCCTCGCCGAGCAGGCGGCCGGCCGCCAACGGTAGCTGATCGCCGCTCCAGAATGAACCGGGGTCGAACCAGTTGTAGTTCTTCTCGGTTGTCAGCAGGCCCATTTCCTCGTAGGTGATCGCGACGGTCTCGGCGCAGTATGCGGTCTCCAGCCCGGCTTGGCGTTTGCTGGATTTTCTACGCTCGGCGGAATGGCGAACTTTGTCGTGCAGGAAAGGAATTCCGCGAGTGAAGTCGCTCACAACCGGCAACCGGCCCCGCAACCAGCGGCCGGTGAGCCGCACGGTGGTGGGGAAGGCGGTGCCGTCCATCCGGGCGATCACCTTGAGCAGTGCGTCCTCCTGCTCCCGGGATGCGTACGGGGTGAGCTGGCGCAGCCAGCAGCGCTGCCCGTAGCTGTGCGTCCAGCGTTCGACGGCCTGGCGGGCATCGTTGAGTTGCACGCCGCGGTGATTGGTCCCGGTCCACATGTCGAGCAGCTTGTCGCCGAGTTCGGCATGCCAGATCAGCGGTGGCAGATCGTCGATCGCGACGGTCATGCCGACGTGGTTGACCGGGCTGTTCGTCAGGGTCTGGATCGCCCGGTCCGGCCCGGACCCGCCGCGGAACAGCCAGATGTCACCGGTCCGGGTCTCCTCCAGCGCCCTGGTGAGGGAAACCGAGTTCGCTTTCACACCGGCAGCTTAGGCACACTTTCCGCATGCGCAGCATCTGGAAGTGGGTGGGGTTGGCCGGTGTTGCCGGCGTGGTGGCCGGTGGCGTGATGGTGGCGCGCGATCAGCGCAGGCGCAACGCGTACACACCGCAGGACATCCGGGAGCGGCTGCATCAGCGGCTCGCCGAGGCCGACGGGGCCGGGCCGATGGCGTAGAGGCGGTAGCTGCCGCTGAATCCCTTGAGCTCGGCGTCGCGGCCCTCGTCGAAGGCGATGTCGTCCCGGCTGGACAGGGCGGCCCGGACCGGTTCGCTGACCAGGATCTGGGCCCCGTCGGCCTGGGCCGCCACCCGGGCCGCCATCGCCACGTTGCGGCCGAACAGGTCGTCGCCGCGCAACACCGATCGTCCGGTGTGGATGCCGATCCGGACCCGGATGCCGTCGGATTGGCGGCCCAGGGCCCGCTGGAGGTCGATGCCGCAGCGCACCGCCTGCGACGGCTGGGCGAACGCGATCATGTAGCCGTCGCCCTGGCTCTTGACGATGTGCCCGGAATGGGACTTGACGTATCGGTTCACCAGCCGGTCGTGGCGGCCGAGGAGCCTGACCCGGGTCCGGTCGCCCATCCGCTCGTTGAGCGCGGTCGATCCCTCGATATCGGAGAACATGATCGACACCTTGCCGTTGGGGGCGAGGCCGGCCAGATCGGGACGCTCCACCTCGGCCCAGTCGGCGAGGTCCTCGATCGAGGACCGCACCGCCGGGGTCACCGCGACCACTCCGAGGGCGATGGCGGCGATCAGCGCTGCACTCACCGGACCAGTGTGTCACCAGCCCTCGGTCAGCACCCGGTCCAGAGCGTCGACGTAGAAGTCGGCGGCCCGCACATCGATGCACAGCGGCGGCTTGGTTTTCAGGATGTTCTGGTGGTCGCCGGTCGGCTGGATGATGACGCCGAGCTCAAGCATGCGATCGCAGATGAGCGCGGTCTCCTCGGTCGCCGGCGCCAAAGTCACAGGGTCACGCACCATTTCGACACCGAGATAGAGTCCGGCACCGTGTACGGTTCCGATGATCGGGTGCGTGTCGGCGAGGGCCAGCAGCCGCGACCTCAGATGGGTGCCGACGTGAGAGGCGTTGCGTTGCAGGCCTTCATCCGCAAGGACGTCGAGCACCGTCATCCCGATCGCGCAGGACAGCGGGCTGCCCCCGGTCGACGAGAAGAAGTATCCCTCGCGGCGGAACGCCTCGGCGACGGCCCGAGTGGTGACCACCGCACCCAACGGGTAGCCGTTGCCGGTCGACTTCGCCATCGACACGATATCGGGCACCACATCCTGCTGCTGAAATCCCCAGAACCATTCGCCCAGGCGGCCATAGCCGACCTGGACCTCGTCGGCGACGGCGTAGCCGCCCGCGGCCCGCACCGCGGCGTAGATCCGCGCCAGGTATCCGTCCGGCAGGGCCATACCGCCGGCGTTGCCGTAGACGGTTTCGCAGATGAACGCCGCGGGCGCCCGGCCTTCGGCGATCAACCCGTCGATCTGGGCCACCGCCTCGGTGGTGTAGCGGTCGGCGTCGTCGCCGCGGTACTTGCCGCGGAAGCTGTTCGGTGATTCCACCGTGTGCACCCAATCCGGACGGGTGGTGAGCGCATTGGGATTGTCGGCCGTCGAGGTGGACACGGCGTCGGTGCCGTAGGTCCAGCCGTGGTAGGCCTCGCGCATCGCGACCACGTCGGGGCGGCCCGCCGCGGCGATCGCGAGGCGCAGCGCCAGATCGCTGGCCTCCGAACCGGAGTTCACCAGGAACACGGTGTCGAGCGGATCGGGAAGCAGCGCGGCCAGCCGTTCACTGAACTCGACCACCGCCGCGTAGTTGAACCGCGAGTTCGTGTTCAGCTTGCGCAGCTGCCGGCCGGCCGCCTCGGCCACCCGAGGATGGGCATGCCCCAGCACGGTTACGTTGTTGACCATGTCGAGGTAGCAGCGCCCACTCGTCGACACCAGGAAATGTCGCCAACCCCGTTCGATCCGAGGCGGTTTGCGATAGTAGAACTCCTGAACCGGCGCGAACGCCCGGTCCCGCCGGGCGATCAGATCGGCGTCGGCGTCGGCGGGCTCGGGCGCCAGCGCGGCCAATCCGAGCAGTGGCCGCGGATCCCTGCTCAACGCGAGCCAGCCCGCGGCCAAGGCTGGCGTGGTCAGCGGTGGTGCCGCCGGCGCCCCGAGCGGGCGCACCGCGAGCTCGACCCGGTGTCCCGGCTCGATGCCGGCCAGCCGGTCACCCGCGGCGACGGTGCCCGACACCGGATCCGGGCCGACCCCGGTCAAGGTCAGTTCGTACTCCAGGCCGCGCAGCGTCAGCGGGTCCGCGCCGGGTTCGACGACGGCACCGTCGAACGGTGCCGTCAGGGTGACGGCTTCGGCGGCCCATACGCTGATGCCGGTCGGTACCACCGCGGGCTCGTCCTGACTCAACGCCGGCGCCCGGGTCGGTCGGGGCTGCCCGTAGCGGGTCACCACCACACGCGCCCCTGAACACAGTGCGGCCCTGGCGATTTCGTCCTCGGCATCGGCTCGGGTCCAGCCGCCCGGCAGGAACGCCGCGTCCAGGGCATCCGAGGTGGCGGCCAGGTCCAGCGTCGCCACCGCATCGTCGGTCAACCCGGCGATCATCGGTACGGCGGCCGGGATCGCCGCCGGTGCGGACCCCAGGCCGAGTTCGGCCTTGATCAGCTCGGTCATCACCTCGACCGGAACCGAGGTGGCCTGCTCGAACATCCGCCACTCGCCGTCGGACTGTTCGGTGACGTAGTCGTTGTCCGGATCGAGCGCCGCCTGCTGGGCGCTACTGACGATGAGCACCGCGGTGCGCAGAACAAGCAACGGCCACAACGCTTCTGCCTCCACCGCCGCGAGCGGCCGGATGGCATGGAAGGCCCGGATACCGGGCAGCACCGACGTGGGGCCTGCACCGGGATGGTGCAGAACCGAGGACATGGTGATGGCCAGTTCCCCGACGGCCCAGCTGTCGGTGAGATCGCCGAAGTCGATGATCCCGTCGGGGTGTGCGACCCCGCCCGGCCCGCGCGACACGATGACGTTGGCGTCGGTCAGATCCAGATGGACGGCCTGGCGCGGCAATGCCGCCGCCAGCGGTGCGATCCGGGCCCACGCATCGCGGGCCGCGTCCACCAGCCGGTCCCGGTGCGCGGCGTCGGCGACGTGGGCGGCCAGGGTGTCGACCACCTCGGCGCCATAGCGCGGGTCCCACTGCAGGATCCGGTCCAGGCCGGGATGGCTGAACCCGGCCAGCGCCGCACTGACCCGCCCGGCCAGGGCGCCCAGCTCGGCCACGGTCGACGGACGCAGATAACCGGCGTCGAGCAGCGCGCCACCGGGGAGGTGACGGAGCAGCTTGATGTGGGCGGTGCCGTCGAGTAGACCGGTCACCGCCGTCAGTGTGTGGCCGTCGCGGTTGGGCAGTGGCACGGCGATACGCAAGCCCGGCTCGGCGGCCGCGATCCGCTCAGCCGCCAGATCCTGTGCGGTCAGCTCGGTTTCGTTGAAGGCCGGGTTGGCGATCTTGAGCACACCGAGGATCTCGGCGCCGCGGCTGACCAGAAAGTTCTGGTCCTGCTGGCTGCCCAGCGGGACCACCCGCGCCGCGATGCCGAAGTGGGTGTCGAGGAGGGCGGCGGCCTGCGCCTCGGACACCCGCGGCGCGGGCAGGCCCGGTTCGGCGAGGAAGTCGAAGCCGACCGTGCGGCGGCGGGTGTTCACCTGCCGACGAAGTCGGCGACGACCTCGGAGAAGGCGTCGTTGTCGTCGCCCGCGGCGGTGTGCCCGGCATCGGCGAGTTCGACGAACTCGGCGGCCGGGACCTTCTCCAGGAAGTCCGCGACGCCCGCCGAGCTGACCACATCGGAGAGTTTGCCCCGGATGAGCAGGATCGGGATGGTGAGGTTGATCGCCGCCTGCTCGAGCTTGTCGACCCGGATGAACGGATCGTCCTCGGGTTTGGTCAGGAACGCCGGGTCCCAATGCCAGTACCAGCGGCCGTCGCGCAGCCGAAGGTTCTTCTTCAGCCCTTCCGGGCTGCGCGGTTTGGCGCGGTGCGGCAGGTAGGCGGCGACGGCCTCGGCGGCGTCGTCGAGCGAGTCGAATCCGTGCACGTGGTCGAACATGAAGTCGCGGATACGGGCACTTCCGGATTTCTCGAACCGCGGCACCACGTCAACCAGCACCAGCTTGGTGACGAGCTCCGGTCCGGCCTCGTGCGCGGCGAGGATGCCGGTCAGCCCACCCATGCTGGCGCCGATCAGCACGACGGGACGTCCAACCTGGTAGAGCACCTGCAGGACGTCGGCGCACAGGGTCTCCACCGAATAGTTGGCGCTGGGGGAGCGGTCGCTGTCACCGTGTCCCCGGGCGTCGAGCGCGATCACGTGCAGCCCTCGATCGGCCAGGATCTGGCCGGTGTTCTTCCACGAGTACCTGTTCTGCCCGCCGCCGTGCAGCAACAACACGGTCGGCCGGTCCTCGGCCGCCTCGGCGCCCCGGTTCCACTCGTCGCCGACCAGGTTGAGATCGTCGACGCCCCGAAAGGTCACGGTGTGCGATTGGGTCTGTGCAGCGCTCACGGACATCCCTTCAGCAGGTCCCCGGACTGCACGTTACCCAGGCGGAATCGCCGGCCGTCCGCGACCCGCTGCGGAGCTCGCCGACGCCGACGGCGGGGACCGCCGATGACGGTGTGACCGCTGCCACGTACGTTGGATCGCACGCGGGTTTACAGCACACACGCGATCCGTAGTGTCCCCCGAGGAGTACAGGTATGGCAGACGACAGCCCCGAGGCCGACTCGACCGGAGTTGAGCCGCCGGAGCCGGGCGCCGAGGACGCCGCGCCCACGGCGCCGCCGTCGCGCCTGCGACTCGGAGCGTGGGTGGGTGCGGCCGTGGTCGTGGTGCTCGCCGGTGTCACCGGATGGCTCGGATATCAGGCCTATGAGGCGCACCGCGCCGACCAGAAGCGGGACATGTTCCTGCAGACCGGCCGGCAGGTGGCGCTCAATCTCACGAGCGTGAGCTGGGAGACCGTGGACGCCGATGTGCAGCGGCTGCTGGACTCGGCCAGCGGAAAGTTCTACGACGACTTCCAGAAGCGGTCGCAGTCCTATGCCGACGTCGTCAGACAGGTGCAGTCGAAGTCGGAGGGCACCGTCACCGGGGCCGCGCTCGAGTCGGTGTCGGATTCCGAAGCGAAGGTGCTGGTATCGATCACCGTCAGATCGCAGAACGCCGGGGTACCCCAACAGGCGCCCCAGTACTGGCGGATGATGCTGACGGTGCAGGAAAACGGCGGTCAGGCAAAGGTTTCCGAAGTGGAGTTCGCCGAGTGAGTGGTAGGCACAGTTTCCGGGCGGTGGAGCAGGCCGGACAGGACCGTTCCGAGGACGGCGTCGACGACACCGCCGCCGAAGAGGTGGACGCCGACGAAGAGACCACCGACGAGGTCGCCGACGAGACCGTTGAGACCGACGAGGCCCCAGAGACCGATGAGGCCGATGAGCCGGCCAAACCCGCGGACCAGCCCGCCCGGCGCATCGACTGGCCGCGGGTCGTGGTGTTCGCGGTGCTGCCCGCGCTGGCCCTGCTGCTGGCGGCCGGATCGGCCTTCCTGAAGTGGCAGGTCACCTCGGGTGGCGAAAGCCAGACCACCCGAACGGAATCGGTCGAAGCGGCCAAGGACATCACCACCCAGATGCTGTCCTATGAACCCGATTCGGTGGAACAGCATCTCAACGCGGTGCGTGACCGGATGACCGGCGACTTCCTCGACACCTATACCGATCTGATCAACACCGCGGTCATTCCCGGCGCGACGGCCCAGCAGGTCACCGCGGCGGCCGAGGTGCTCGCCGCGGGCTCGGTGGATGCCGGGCCCGACCGGGCCGAGGTGATGCTCTTCCTCAATCAGACCGTCGTGATCGCCAGCCAGCCCCCGCAGCGGACCGCGTCCACGGTGCAGGCCACCATGGTTCGCGACGGTGACCGCTGGCTGATGTCGGAGTTCGCGCCGGTGAAGCCGTGACCGAACCGCGCTGGATCGATGTCCGCACTCCCGCCGCTGCGCTGCGCGCGCTGGTGTGGGGACCCGACGACGGTCCGATCGCCCTGTGCCTGCACGGTTTTCCCGACACCGCCTACGGATGGCGCGAGGTGGCCCCGGCGCTGGCCGAGGCCGGCTGGAAGGTGGTGGCGCCATTCCTGCGCGGCTACGCGCCGTCCTCCCTCCCGACCGACGGCAGCTACCACATCGGTGCCCTGATGGACGACGCGCTGCGCCTGCTGGAGGCCGCCGGGGCGACCGGCCGCGACGTGCTCATCGGCCATGACTGGGGGGCCATCGCCGCGGCGGGCCTGAGCGCCATGCCGGAGAACCCGTTCGACCGCAGCGTCATCATGTCGGTACCGCCCGCGGCATCGTTCCGGCCGCTGGGCCGGGTCTCCGATGCCGGCCGCCTGGCCGCCAAGCTGCCGCGCCAGCTGTTGCGCAGCTGGTACATCATGTACTTCCAATTGCCGTGGCTGCCGGAACGATCCGCATCCTGGGTGGTGCCCCGGCTGTGGCGGCAGTGGTCGCCCCGGCTCGACGCCACCGAGGATGTCCGGCATGTGGACGCCGCGATCGGGGCCCCGGAGCGGTGGCGGGCGGCGATCGGCTACTACCGGACGATGGCGCGCTGGACCAAGCCACCGGCCGCCTACGCCGACCTGCATGAGCATTGGCTGTCGCCGCCCGCGATCCCGGCCCTCTACCTGCACGGCAATGAGGATGGCTGTGCAACAGCGGATTACGCGCACTGGGTTCGAGACATCCTGCCGGAGGGCAGCTCGGTGGGAATCGTGGAGCGCGCGGGGCATTTCATGCAGCTCGACCGGCCCGACGCGGTCGCAGCGCGGATCCTCGAATTCATCGGAACCCCGGGCCGAGGGTGACGGCGCGCCGACTGGCCGCGATCGACGCCCAGACCTGGTGGATGTCGGCCAAGCTGCCGAGCGACCAGTTCCTGCTCTACGGGTTCGCCGACTCACCAACGGATCTCGGTGCGGCGATCGAGCAGGTGCGGTGCCGGGCCGTGGCGTGTCCGGAGTTGTCGATGCGGATCCGGGACGACTGCCCGCTGAGCTATCCGGCCTGGGTGCCGCGTCCGGTCGAGGCGGATCAGTTCGTGGTCCACGACCTCGACCAGCCGGCCTGGAACGACACCCTCGACGCGATCACCGCATTGGCGGACAACCAGCTCGACGCCACGACGGCGGGTTGGCGGCTGCACGTATTCCCCAGGGTGCGTGGGGTTCCCGGTAGTGAAGGCGCCGGCTCGGTGGTGGTGCTCCAGGTCGCGCACGCCCTGGCCGACGGCATCAGGTCCTCGGCGCTGGCGGCCTGGCTGTTCGGCCGCGCCGAGCCGGTACCCGACGTCGCGGTCCGACGTCTCGTCGGCGCCACGTTGCCGTGGCGGGCCGTGCGGGCCGCCCGTACTCAT